>DATEMM010000475.1:0-29525 GCA_035275605.1 Pyrinomonadaceae bacterium | reverse complement strand
CTTGCCGTCAATCACCGGCACCTTGTCGAACTTCGTGATGGTGACGGGATTCGCCTTCTCGGGCGGGAGCGCGATGCCCGCCACGACGGCTCCGGCGGCAGGCACTTTGGCCGTTTGCGGAGAGGCCGCTGTCGCGGACGGGACGGTCGTCGCGGTCGTGGCTTCGGAAGGAGACTTGGTCTCAGGCTGGGCTGGCACAGGGGACGGCGAGGGGGCAGGGGCAGGCGACGGAGCCGGTGTTGGCGTCGGAGTCGGCGCAGGCGTTGAAACGTCGCTGACGCGAGCCGTTCCCTCCTGTGAGGGCTGCACGACGAAAATCACTTCGAGACGGTTGAAGCGCTGGTTGACGCGCGCACGCGCCCCCGCTTCTAGGCCGAAAGAGATCAGTACGTCATCCCCTCGCCGCCCGACGAAGGCGTCTGTAAAGCCGCGCCCGCGAAGCTCGCCCTGTATCTTCGGCTCGACCGCCTGCGGAATCAGAAGCAGAAAGCGCCCGCCTTCGCTGTACGCCTGGTAGTCGCTAAGCGTGGCGTCCGAGGTTAGGACGACGCGCGAACCTTCGGGCGCGTCCGTCGCACGTATGCCCGCCAGACGTTTAGGCTGAGGCACGGCGGCGCTCGCGACGGCGTTCGCGGCGGCGACGACCGCTTGCTGCGGCGATGTCTGTGCGTAGATATTGAGGCTGGCGAAGATGACAAGCGCACCGAAGGCGATTCGCTTCATAGATAGACTCCCCCCAGGGTTTCGCGTGTTAGCAGAGCCGGGATTGAAAAGCCTTTGACTGAAAATGCTAGAACCGCACGGGCAAGGTCTAATTCGAGCTTAGGAGGCCAAGTTGCTCATCCCTGGTTGCCCGGCTTGATTTAGTTAATGCCGTCTGGAATGAAAAAGTTTCAAAAAGTCTTTGGCGGCGCGCCCCTGGGGAGTCTCGGGTCCGGATTAACGCGCCGCTCACCTCTACAGATCACTTGGACAAACTGCGCCTGAACAGGTAGGACATCTTGATAAAGAACGTCCGGCCGTTGCGGCGGAAACCCGGCTCCAGGCGGCCCGAGAAGGGGCCGAAGCCGTTGTAATTCATGTCGTCGTTGTAGCCGACGTAGAGGGACGTACCCGGATTCGGCGTCCAGCCCATCAAAAACTGTCCGCGCACGCTGGACGCCAGCGTGTCGTAATCAATGCGCGCCCGCGCGAAGGTGAACCGGGTGAACTGATACGTCCCGCGCAGCGTGAAGATGTTGTCGTCGTAGGCGACTCGCCCGGTGTCCCTACGGACGAGGCGGTCCTTCACATAGTCCAGCGACAGGCGCAGCGCGTTCGTCGGTTGGTAGGCCACGCCGCCGTCAAAGTGGAACTGGTCGCCCTTGCCAGGGTCCAGCCCGGCCGTATCCGGGTCCGCCAGAGCGCTCGGGCTGACGCGCGGGAACTTCGGCCCGTTGCCGAAGTCGAAATCAAACGCTCCCCAGTTCTTAATCGTGAAGAAATAGAACGAATACTCCTTGCTCGGCGTGATGCCGCCGTAGAAGTAGACGTTGTTGCGCATGGTCTGGCGCTCGGAATCGTCGCCGGCGAAGCCGCAATGCAGGCCGGGATTGGCTGCGATTTGCGCTTCGGAGAAGCAGCGCGTGGCCGCGACCTGGCGCGTCGGGCCGAACTCTTCCTCAAAGATGCGCTCGTAGTTGAAGCTGACGCCCAGACCCAGATAACTCTGGTAGGGGAAGCCCCACTCGGTCTGCGTCTCGTGTCCCCAGCTTTGAATGCGCCCCTGCCAGTCGAACTGAACTTCGGGCAGGATGTGGTAATGCTGGCGGACCAGCTTGGCCTTCGGCTTCGGGTCCGTGTTGTAGTAGACGAAGAGGCCGTGGCGGTTGTTATTCGGGCGGCGAATGAAGCCTACGTCGGTGCGATAATCTTTGGTGAAGCCGCGCCCGTCGTAGTTCCAGCCGAAGTTACGGCCGTCCTTGTCGTACCGCATGAAGTAGGCGAAGGCGTTCCCAGTCCGATAGGTGCTATTGCCAGTGTTCGGGTCGAAGAAGAAATTGCGCGAGCTGGTGCCGACGACCTGGAACTGGCCCACCGACTGTTTGTCGAAGCGGAAGCGCCCGTCGAAGCCAAGAACTTGGTTGTGCTTCTCTATGAAGTTGTAGGTCGTGGCGATCATCCCCAGGCTGTTTTCCTTACCAACATCGCGCTTGAGACGCAGGACGCCGATGTAGGCGTTCTTGTCCAGAAAGCGCTCGTTGTTACAGTCCACGGTCGGGTCAAAGATTCTGCGCTCGAAGCAGGCGTTGAGGGCTCCGCGCTCGTCGGCGCTCAAATTTCCGGGTCCGTTGTCGCTCGCCAGGATCAGGCCGAAGCTGTTTTTGCCGCGCTTGCCGGAGAGTTTGACGGCCACGTCCGGGTCAACTATGGCGCGCGTGTGCACGACGGTCAGCGCGGTCTGAAAGATGTCTATGCCTTCAAGGAAGAATGGTCGCTTCTCAGCGAAGAAGATGGGAAAGCGCTGGTTGGCAGTGATGACCGTCTGGTCCGCTTCGACCTGCGCGAAGTCTGGGTTGATTGCCAAATCCAGTGTGATGGTCGGCGTGATGCCGAACTTCGCGGTCAACCCTGGGTCGAGCTTGACGGGCTCGTTGACCAGGCGTCCGGGGTCTTGCACGCCGGGCGCAGGGTTGAAGGAACCGACGCGCCGCCCAGTCTCCGAGATAGTCAGGCTCGGGATGAGTTCAATTGTGCGCTCGGTGGAGATGCCATCGAGCCCTGTGATGTGTCCGGCCTGGCTGAGCAGGCTCGAATCCTCGCGCCGGATGGGCATCCACGAATCCGTCTCGTTATTGAATCGCTTGATCTGGCGCAGGAAGTGAACGCCCCAGAGCTTGTCCTTGCCCGCCTCGTACCGTAGGGACTTAAAAGGAATCGCCACCTCGACGATGAAGCCGTCTTCGGTGACGTTGCCCTTCGACTCCATGACGATGTCTACGCTGTAGTCTTCGCCGTTGCCTTCTGTAAAGATGCCGTCGGCCTGCACGCCGACCGGGTTGAAGATGAAAACGTAGCTGCGACGCCGGTCATTGAAAGTGTCGAAGTAGACGCCGACCGTGTCGTCGTCAAAAACCTGGTCGCGTTTGGGAACGGTGGCGCGCACCTTCCCTGGCTCGTCGTGAGCACGAAACGCCAGGTAGATGAATTTCGCGTCGTAGCCCATCAGGACTTCGGTCGGCTTGGAAGGGGCTATGTTGTCGCCCGGACGGAACTGGTAGAAGTCTTTGAAGACTGCGGCCTGCTGCCAGATTGCTTCGTCCAGCTTGCCGTCAATCACCGGCGCACTATCAAACTTCGCAACTCTGATGGGGTTGGTTTTCTCCGCGGGGACAACGATTCCGGCTTTACCGGCGGGGGCTGTCGTCGCAGGAGCGCCGGCGGGCTTGGCAGCATCTTTCGCGGCATCATTCGTCGCGGCCGGTTTCTCAGGCGTGGGTTCGGGCGTCGGCTCAGGAGTTGGCTCAGGCGTCGGAGAGAAAGATACTTTCGCGGCGACCGGAGACGAGGCTGCTTCGGTCGCAGCCTGGGCGATGTTTCTCACGACATCGACCGGCACGTTGAAAGTTACGTCCAGGCGATTGAACTTCTGTGTGACGTTAGCAGTCACGCCCGGCCGCAGGTTGAAGGAGAAATCTATGTCAGCGCCGCGCCGCTCAATTTGCACGTCCGTGAAGCCGCGCCCGCGCAGGAAATTCCTTCCCGCCGCCGAAACTTCAGCCTGCGGAATCAGCACGTGAAAGCGGTCGGAACTGCGGTAAGCGGAATAGTCGTCGAGCGCGGCGTCGGAGGTGATCGTGACGCGCGAACCTTCAGGGATTTCGTCGCCGCGCAGGGGAGCTATACGCTTGACCTGAGAAGACGCGACGGCGCTCTGCGCACGCGTTCCGGCTGGCACAAGGCAGACGAGCACACTGATTGTCAGCAAAAGAGCGAAGAGGCGTTTGGCGTAAAGTTTGGTCTGCGGGGCCGGGGTGGCCGGCGGCGTAGAGCCGAAGACTGCACCTGGAAGGGCGGTGTCAAGAAGCAGTCTTTTATGCATAAGAACTCCCAGAAATTGTTTGGTTCGGAATGTGCGGCTACCGCTTTTGCTGGCTGATACGCGCGTTTGAACGCAGGTAACAGAAGCCTTAACGTCTGCAAGTGCCTGAATGTTTCGCCTAATTTTTCGGATAAATCGAGCCCTACAGGCCAGGCACTATCCACGGTTCGCCAGTAATGACGGTCCGCCGCACCCATCCGTTAACCTCGCCCTTTTCTTATTGCTCGCCGGACTGTCGCAGGAAGATGCGCCCCTCACTCGTCCGTAGCGTCAACAAGCCTCCGCCACGACCTATCCTCCAGCGTTTTAGACGACGGCTCCGGCTGGATTCTTCCGTCAAATTTAATCCCTGGTTGTCCACGGACTCGGCGTCGGTCTCTATGGTCGCGTTAAAATCCGACGGAAGCGAGAGTAGAATCGAGCCGCTGCCTGTCTGCGCCGCGAGCTGCGCGAAGCGGCCGTCCAGGATGATTCGCCCATCGCCCGTCTTGGCCTGAACTTCGCCCTTGAAATTCTCCACCTGAATCCGCCCGTCACCCGTCCTGGCCGTCAGCCGCCCCTGAGAGTCGCGCACCTCTATGCGCCCGTCGCCCGTGTTCAAATCCAGAGTGCCGTTGACGCCCTCCAATTCCAACCGCCCGTCGCCAGAGGAAAGGCGCAAGATGGAGTTGCGCGGGACGTAGACTTCGAGATTGACCACGGCATTCGGATAAGGGTATTTCGGGTCGCGCGTCGCCACCGCCGGATCGAAGTCTGCGACGAACGTGATGTTCGAGTTGTTCTGATCTGTCCGCAGGCGAATCCCGCGCATCTGCTGTTCGTTGGCGGCCCGCTTGCTGACGGTGAATTGAACCTCCTGCCTGTCCCAGCCGCGCACGGTGATGTAGCCGTCGAAGGTCTGCAAGCTGACGCGGGGCGTTCCCGTGACGTTGTAAGATTTCGACTCGCGCTCCACCAGACGCAGACTGTTGTTGATGACTTCGGCTTCCGTCCTGTCGGTCCGCATGGCCGAGCGCGCTACGCGCTGCGCCTCGGCACGAATTCGCGTGGCCTCTACCCGCGTCACCCTCTGGGCCTCGCGCGCAGCGCGGACGCCTTCGGCCTGTGCCCGGCGCGCCTCAGTCTGTGCGTGCAGGCGCGCACTCTCGGCTTCGAGCTGGGCGCGCTTAGCGTCCTGCTGGCTGGCGACGGCGGCGCGCAAGGCTTCTGCCTGTGCGCGCTGCGCTTCGAGCCGCCCACGCTGTGCCTCGACCGCGGCTTGTTGCCTGGCCCGTTCAGCCTCGACAGTTGCGCGCCGTGCCTCAAGCTGAGCCCTGCGCGCTTCCGTTCGCGCGCGCGCGGCCTCGCCCTCCGCCTCACGCGCGGCACGCCGCGCCTCGGAGCGACTCTCGTCTACGTCGTAATCAGAGTCGTCGTCCCTATCTTCCTTCTCTTTGCTTTTAACTTTTTCCGCCAGCATGCTGACGGCGCGGCTCAGCGGGCGGCCATCAGGGGCACGCTTGATGGAGATAGCGCCGTTGACGTTGCCGAGTTTGATGCGCGCCCCGCCCTGGCCCAGTTGCCCAGCCAGGTCGCGCCCCACGTACTCGCCCCGCCGGACCGGAAGATTGAAATCGTTAATGATGCCGCCGTGAACGGTGCTGGCTTTCAACTCGGCGTTCGCGTCCGATGGAATCGTCAGGACGACGGGTCCGTTGACGGAGCCGAGCGAGATGCCTTTCGATTCATTGAGCCGCCCGAACATGGCTTCGACTTTCCCGTTGATGGTCGAGAGCCGCACCTCGCCCATCAACTCATGGCCCGAGACGCGGCCATTGATGGAGGAGGCTTTGACGTCGCCCGTAATCGCGTCAATGTCCAGGTCGCCGTTAATCAACTCGATGGAGTCTATGCGCGCGTTGCGCGGCACGGTCAGCGTGTATTCGACGGTCGCGGGATTGTTATAGCGACCCTCGCCGGTGGTGAACGTTTGCGTCCTGTCCGGATACTCCGTCTCGACGTGGATGCCGTTGGGGTCAGACCGGACAATGATCTTCGCTTCATCCAGACGCTCGCGCCGGTAGGCCATCTTGACGGCATCGACCTTGACTTCGTCACGGTCCCACGGCTGGACGCGGACCGAGCCGTTGATGTTGGCGAGGCTGACGCGCCCCTGCTGCGTGAGCGGATAAGTCTGGTGAAATTCCTCGCGCAGCATCTCGCTCTGCTGCTGCATCCTGGCGCTGCTGGAGGCCGCCAGCACGACGGCCAGGGAGAGCAGCGCGATCATTATTGTTCTCTTGCTTGTCATAGTTACCTCAGTATCTTTCTCAGTCCGGGCTCTGTCAGTAGTTCATCTTTTATGAATTCGCGTTAAGGGCTTCAAGGCGTTCGGCATCACTGACGGGGTTTGCGCCTTATCGTTCGGACCCGCCTCGCAGGCTGATGCTGCCGTTCACCGTCTTGATGGAAAGCTCGCGCCCGCCCGCGCCGATGGTGCCGTTCAAATGCCTGCGGCCAACGCGCCCCGTGGCTGTAATCGGGAAAGTAGTGTTGATGTCCCCGTTGAAGGTCTCGGCTTTCACCTCGGCGCTCGTGCCGGGCGGAAGCTCCAGGTTGATGGCCCCGTTGACGGTCTTGAATTCGAGCGGCGCGCTCCAGTCCGCACGACCCATAGAGGCCGTGATGGAACCGTTGACGGTCTTCGCTCGCGCAACGCCCGCGGTGTTAATGTTGATGCTGCCGTTGACGGTCTTGGCGTCAACGTCGCCTCCGAGTGTTGCGGCGTCTATGCCGCCGTTGACCGTGCGGCCGCTGAAGCGCACCCCGCGCGGCACGCGGACTCGGAAGGCCACGTCCACATCGTTATTCTGTACGTTGCTGTTGCCGCCCTCGCCCGGCACACAATCATTGGGACGGCTCGAATCCGGGCTCGGGTAGACGGCGCAGATGGTGACGCCGCCGCCATGCTCGACGACGCGAATCTCTACCTCTTTAGGATCGCTTCGGCGGCCGGTCTTAGTGGCGATGACCTCGACCTCATTGCCCTGGGCCGGTTCCGCCCTGACGCCGCCGTTGATGCCTTTGACCTCTATAGTCTTTCCCTCGGCCACACGCCCGCTCCAGCGGAACTCTTCGGAAGTGGAAGCGGTCTGAGGGACGAGGTGGTTATGAGCCGCGGAGAAATTCTCATCGGCCTTTCGCTCGCTCGCGTGGACGGTCACGAGACTGCTCATAAAAGTATTCCGCGTCCACTTCCCGACAACGTGCTGGAGGTTATCCAACTGCTCCAGGGCAAACGGCGCGGCCAGCAGGCAAAGCGCCGTCAGCAATATGGTCGTCATCAACTTTGTTTTCATCTCGTCCACCTCTCTGGCAGATGCCGCTCTTGAAGTTCCCTGCCGGGTATCAGAAAGCCAGCGCATTTCCATCGCTCTGATATGAAAACACCGCGAGTTTTTTGTTTGTGGCAAATATTTTCGAGCAGCAAGCAGTGAGCAATAAGCAGTTCGTTGCCGTAGTCGCCGCGTAGCGGCGCGTTGAGTTTAGCCCTGCCTTGAAAGGCCGGGAAGAGGGCGAGAATCAAACGGCGTCGCGTCAGCGACGCGTGAATGAAAAGGTCGCATTGATTCACGCGTCGCTGACGCGACGCATCCTGAATGGCGATGGCGGACCCGGCCTTGAAAGGCCGGGCTACAATCAACCTGCCGCTACGCGGCACAACGCGACAATCGTAATTACTGCTCACTGCTCACTGCTTCCGCAGTCGGAGCGTGCCGCTGAAAGAGACCATGCTGATTCTGGCCTCGCCGGTGCCGTAGGTTCCGACCAGACGGCCAGCTTTGAGAAGCGTGAGGGGGGAGGCCGTGCCCCTGTACTTGAGCGGGAACTCGGTGATGATCTCTCCGCCTTCGGAGACTTTGGCGATCAGGCTGAAGGAGGAATCGGCGGGCAGCAAGAGCGTCACGTCGCCCGTCGTCGTCGTGAAGACGTAAGCGCCGCCGCGCGCGAGCGGACCCATCATCCTCAACTCGCCGCTGATGGTCGTCGCGTCGATGTGCGCCGGGCCAACGCGGTCGAGCAGGATGTCGCCGCCCGCGGTCCTGATTTTCAGAAAGTCGCTCGGGTCGAGCGGGCACATGTCCCTGACCTCAATCACGCCGCTGATAGAGCTGATGCGCGCCCGACCGCTCGCGTCTTCCAGCGCGATGTTGCCGCCGACGCTCATTGCCTCCGTGGCCTTCGAGATGCGCCGCGCTTCGATCCTTCCGTCGCTGGTCTCCAGGTGAACTTCGGCGACTCCCTCAACATCTATGTCGCCTTCCTGCGTCTTCAGGTAAACGGTCGCGCCGCGCGGCACTTCCAGCAGGACCGGGCTGTCCGTGTCTCCAACCTCTTCCGGGTCTTCTTCCTCGTCAGGCGTCTTGTCAAAGACCACCACTTCAATGCGCCCGATAGGGTGCGCCGCGTCCACGCCAGCCTTGCGCGTCTCGATCTTTGTGCCAGGGTTTTTAGCCTGCACGTGCACCTGGTTACGATCCCAGCCGCGCACGCTGATTTTGCCGGCCCCTGTGGTGAGCGCGACGTTGACGTTCTCGGTCGTCTCTATGACTTCGTCGCTGCCCTGCGCCGCCGGACCGCGCGCCATCGCATCGGCGCGCCCTTTGTCCTTGCCCGCGGACTTCTGAGCTCGCACGCTTGGGCCGCAGGCCAGGAGGGCCGCGAGCAGGACTGTAATAATTGAAAAGCTCGATCTCATCTTTAAAGCTACTGCCTGTCTAACTCTATCTGGTCGCAACCGTCGGCCTCACCTGTTCGGCGATGGCGCTGAGCAAGTCGAGCTTGCTCTGATAGGAAGAGTAAAGAAATTCGGACGCGTCCGAGTCGTTCGGGTTGCGGCGCGCGGCGTGTCGTGTGGAATTAATCGCCCGGTCCACGATAGCCAGGTTGCGCTCGTACTCGGCGCGTAGGCTAGGCTTGAGCGCCGTCTCACCGCTGGCCTGAATCTCCGTCATCAGCGAATCAATGGCCTTCAGATAATTCTGCTCGCCCGGCAGAGGCTTCGCCCCGGCCAGTTCGTCCTTTGGCAACTGGCTCGGCTCCGGCACTAACTCCGAGCCTGTGTGCTTCTTCTGCTTGGGCCGATTGTTAGGATTATTCTTCTCTTCCCTGTCCGGCACTCCGCTCGGGTTATCCGTCCTATTAGGCGTCGGCGACGGGCTGGGCTTCACATTCCTTCCAGTCGGCTGCGGACCGCTGGCCACAAGCTGCGGCTGCTCGCCGGTATTTCCGGACTGCCTCAACTTGATGCTCGCAAAGATCGCGGCGAAAGCGACGATGGCAATCAGGCTTGCGAATCCGAGCGCACGCTGCGGTGAAGCCTTGAAGAGTTCCGCGATGGGAGCGAGCCAGCCGCCCAATCCCCTGCCGCGTTTCTGCTCGAAGACGTTTGCGGGCTGCTCCAGTTCCGCAATCGCGCTGTCCAGCCGCTCGCGCAGACGCACTGTCGGTATCTCCAGAGCGTTTTCTGCCGCGAACGCGCTGGCGAGCAGGGCCGTGTCGCCCGCTGCTTCGTCGGCCATTGCCGCGCAGTCCTGGCACGCCGCCAGATGCGACGCCACGGCCTCTGCCATTTCGGGGGAGAGTTCATCGTCCAAGTAACTCTGTAGGACTCCCTCTTCAATGCACTCTCTCATTTTGTCCCTCCGATTTTGCCATAAAACCTGACAAACTCTTTTCGTCCCCTGGCGATCAAACTCCCGACGTTCGTTTCATTAAGCTGGAGCGCCGTAGCAATCTCGCGGTACGAGAGCCCCTGCTGCTTGAGCAGCAGCGCGCTGCGCATAGGCTCCTTGATCTTGTCCAGGGCACGGCGCGCTTCCTCAATCTCCGCGCGCCGCTCATAATCTTCCTCGGGGGCCGCCACCGTGAACCACCCTGTAGCCTCCGCGCGCTTGGCAAACTCATCTTCGCGTGCGTTGGCGCGCGACTGGCCGCGCAGGGTGTTGCGCGCGACGTTCATAGTCACGCGCAGCAGCCAGGCTCTCAACAAATCCTCGCCCGGCGTCGAGTCCAGATTGCGATAGAGCCTGAGAAAGACCTCCTGCGTCACATCTTCGGCCAGGCCAGCGTCGCGCACCAGAGCGCGGGCCGCCCGAAAGACGGCCCGGTGGTGCAGCGTAAAGGCCTCGTCGAAGCCGAGCGGCTGCGCGGTTGTCTCAATCGTGTTGGGCATCGAGTCCGTCAAGGCTCTCGCGCTTTGGCTCATACGCGTGACTCTCACTAACAAAACACCGCCAGGGCGTGTTTCGTGGCAGATTTTTACTATTGTTTATCATTTTCCGCGCCACATCCCAAGCCTGGGCGGTTTTCGCATGTTTTGCCGAGCCAAATGCGCAGGGCCGCTACCGTTTAAGCCTTCTGTTATTGTAGTCTGGAGGCGCAGACCGGAAATCAGTAAGGCGCTCCCAGGGCAGTCGGAAGGCTAGAACGAAAGCGCGCGCCCGCTTGTTCCGGGCGGATTCCATGCAGAGAAAGAGAGCAGGGTGAGCGAAGAAAAGAGAGCTTTGGCGAATGGTGAGGCCCTCAGGAACAGCCCCTTCATGCGCGCGTGCCGCCGCGAATCAGTCCCTTACACGCCCGTCTGGCTGATGCGCCAGGCCGGACGCTACATGAGCGAGTACCGTGAGGTGCGCGCCCGCACGGGCTTTCTGGAGCTTTGCAAAACGCCGGACCTGGCAGCGGAAGTCACCGTCACGGCCGCCGAAAGGTTAAACGTTGACGCGGCCATCATCTTCGCCGACATCCTGCTCATAGTCGAGCCGATGGGCATTGACCTGGAATTCGCTAAGGGCGAGGGGCCAGTCATTCATAATCCAGTGCGCGGGGCGCGCGATGTCGAACGCCTACGCGAGGTCGAGACCGTTGAATCGCTCGATTATGTTTTCGAGGCCATACGCAGGACGCGGCGCGCACTCAAGCCGGACCTTCCCCTGATAGGTTTTTCGGGCGCGCCCTTTACACTCGCCTCCTACATCATCGAAGGCGGCGGGTCGCGCAACTACGTTCACACGAAATCATTGATGTACACGGACGGCGGAGCTTGGCACGCCTTGATGTCGCTCATCGCGCGCGCCCTCTCAAAATATCTGAACGCGCAGATAGCCGCCGGCGCACAAGCCGTACAACTCTTCGACTCTTGGGTCGGCTGCCTCAGCCCCGCGGACTATCGCGAGTACGTGCTGCCCCACACGCGCGACATCATTCAAAACATCAAGCCCGGCACGCCCGTCATACACTTCGGCACTGGCACAGCAACTCTGCTTGAATTGATGAAGGAGGCAGGAGGGGACGTTATCGGACTCGACTGGCGCGTGGACCTGGGAGAGGCTTGGGAGAGGCTAGGCGCAGTGGCCGTGATGGGCAATCTTGATCCGGTCACGCTCTTTGCGGGTCGTGATTTTGTACGCGCGCAGGCCAAACATATTCTTGACCGCGCGGGCGGACGCTTCGGTCATATCTTTAACTTGGGCCACGGCATCTTGCCGGAGACGCCGGTCGAAAATGTAATAGCGCTGGTCGAGGCCGTGCATGAATTGAGCGGGCGATGAAGAGCGCTGCAAGATAGTCTGACCGTCATTCTCATGAATCAATCTTACGACGCCATTCTGATAGTCTCTTTCGGCGGGCCGGAGGCTATGGACGAAGTGATGCCCTTTCTCGAAAACGTGCTGCGCGGAAAGAACGTGCCGCCGGAGAGAATGCGCGCAGTCTCTCATCACTACGAGATGTTCGGCGGCGTCAGCCCCATCAACTCGCAGAACCGCACGCTCATCGCTGCGCTCGAAAAAGAGTTGAAGAAGAATGGCCCGGCCCTTCCAGTCTACTGGGGGAATCGCAACTGGCATCCGATGTTATCGGACACACTGCGACGGATGAAGGACGACGGCGTCAAAAACGCCCTTGCCTTTTTCACCTCGGCCTACAGCTCCTACTCCGGCTGCCGACAGTACCGCGAGAACATCCTGAGAGCGCAGGAGGAGGTTGGCACAGGCGCGCCGCAGGTCGAGAAGCTACGCGCCTTTTATAATCACCCTGGATTCATCGGACCCAACGTCGAGAACCTCCTGAGCGCGCTCGACCGGATTCCTGAGGAGCGACGGGGCCGCGCGCAAATCGCCTTCACGGCTCACAGCATCCCGCTCTCTATGGCCGCCAACTGCGATTACGAAGCGCAGCTCAGGGAGACGTGCCGCCTAGTGGCCGAGGGCGCGGGGCATCAGAACTGGCGACTGGTTTTCCAGAGCCGTAGCGGCCCGCCGTCTCAACCCTGGCTCGGGCCAGACATCTGCGATTACCTGACCGAGCTGAAAGAGGCAGGGACCGAAGACGTCGTGGTCGCACCCGTTGGTTTCATCTCCGACCATATGGAGGTCCTCTACGACCTGGATACGGAAGCGCGCGCCCTTTGCGATAAGATCGGCTTGAACATGATTCGCGCCTCGACCGTGGGCGCGCACCCTGACTTCGTCAAGATGATTCGCGAACTGATTATGGAACGAATGGACCCAGGGATTCCGCGCCGCTCACTGGGAACGTTCGGGCCGCGCCAGGACTTTTGCGCAACGGATTGCTGTCTGCCGGGCACACGCCCCGCGAGCGCCTGATTGATGAACCCAGCGCCTCACAATCAAAGAGCAAGCATCGTCGTCATAGGCGGCGGCATCAGCGGCCTCGCCGCTGCCCATCGCCTCAGCGAACAAAGCGCCCAATCAAAGAATCCCCCGGAGATCATCCTGCTGGAAGCCTCGCCGCGCACGGGCGGCGTCATTCGCACGGAACGGCGCGACGGCTTTCTGCTAGAAGGCGGCCCCGATTCTTTTATCTCCGAGAAGCCGGAGGGGATTGAGCTGGCCCAGCGCATCGGCCTCTCTTCAAAATTGATCGAGACTTCGCCGACGCACCGCCGCAGTTTCATAGTGCGCAAGGGAAGATTGCATGCCGTCCCGGAAGGGTTTCAACTGCTGGCTCCGTCCCGCTTCTGGCCTTTCGTCACGTCTCAAATTTTTAGCTGGCCGGGCAAGGCGCGCATGGCGCTCGACCTGTTTTTGCCGCGCCGCGCCGCTGCCAACGGCAACGACGACGAAAGCCTCGCCCGCTTCGTGAGGCGCAGGCTCGGGCGCGAAGCCCTTGAGCGAATGGCACAGCCGATGGTTGGAGGAATTTACACTGCGGACCCGGAGAGTCTGTCGCTGCGCGCCACCATGCCCCGCTTTCTGGAGATGGAGCGCCGCCACCGCAGCTTGATTCGCGCGATGTGGAAGCAGCGCCGCCAGGTAAGTGTGCCCGAATCCAGAAGCACGAGCGGCGCGCGCTACAGTCTCTTCCTCTCCTTCGACGAGGGGATGCAGGTATTCGCCGACGGAATCACATCCCGGCTGAACGGCGTTTCGCTCCGGCTGAATACTAGAGTCGAGTCGCTGGCTTTCGACCGGGCGAAGAGGAGTTGGAGAATTCAGACTGGCACAGGCGGAGAGCTTCTCGCCGACGCAGTTTGCCTGGCGCTTCCGGCCTACGCTTCCGCGAAACTGTTGCGCGAAACGGACGCCCGGCTCGCAGCGGAACTCGAAGCCGTTCCTTACGTCTCGACCGCCACGATCAACCTCGGGTACAAGCGCGCGGACATCCCGCACCCGCTCGACGGCTTCGGTTTCGTCGTGCCCTTCATAGAGCGCCGCTCACTGCTCGCCTGCACGTTCGCCAGCGTGAAATTCCAGGGGCGCGCACCCGAAGGCCACGCGCTGCTCAGAGCCTTCGTCGGCGGTGCGCTCCAACCTGACATGTTCGCTCTCGACGAAAAGAAAATGGTTGAGGCGGTGCGCCACGACCTGAAGGAGTTACTGGGGATTGAGAGGGCGCCCCTTTTCGCGGAGGTCACGAAGTGGCCGCGCTCTATGGCACAGTATCACGTGGGGCACCTTGAACGCGTTGCACGCATACGCGAACGCGTCAATGCCCTGCCCTCCCTGACGATGGCTGGCAATGCCTTCGGCGGCGCGGGCATACCCGATTGCATACGCAGCGGTGAGAAGGCCGCGGACGAAATATTCTCATTCAAGCCAGGCGATGCCGCGGGCCTTTCGTGACTCGGCGGCGAGGTTTTCGACCCAGGCGGCGTTGGTCTCCATTACGGGGAGAAAGGCTTCGCGCGGCGCGCGGTTTTCGACGCGCATGTTGTCGTCCGTATTGATGACAGCGCCCTCGACGGCCGGGCCAAGCTGCGTCTCGTCGCAGACGAACCAGGCTTCCAGGTCGCCGGGGGCATTGATGTTGATGCGTGCCAACTCCTTCGACACGCGCTCGTCTTGCATACGTTCCTGCGCGCGGCTGAGCGAGAGCGGCTGGCGGCTCCCCACCAGAATCAAGTCCTTACCTTTCGCGGCCCCCGCCACTCTGAACACCAGGACGTGCGGGAAGACGCTCCTGTACGTCGCCAGCACCGAGCGCAGACTCTCCGTCGAGAGCTGATAAATCTGCACCCACTGCACGAAGATGCCGTCGTCTTTCAGGCGACTGCGGCCCAGCTCGAAGAATTCCTGTGTGAAGAGATTGGCGACGCCGGGAACCCAGGGGTGGCTCGGCTCGCTGACGATCATGTCGTAAAAAGTCGGGTTGACACGCAGGTAGGTGCGCGCGTCATCAATAATCAAACGCAAGCGCGGGTCGTTGAGGGGCTGGTTGTTGACGTGGTTGAAATACTTCCCCGCCTCGATTGCGTTGGGCTCAAGCTCCACGCATTCGAGCGACTTTATCTCGGATTGGAGCATCGAGCCGACCGAGACGCCCGAGCCGTAGCCGACGATGAGGCCCGTCTCCGCGCGCGGCGCGACGAGAATGGGAAGCTGGCCCAGGATGACCTGCGTCGGCATGTCGTCGCGGTCCGAAGCGTTGGTGCGGCCGTTAATCGCCATCGAGCGTATGTTCCAGTCGTCGCGCACAGAGACGGTCGCGGTCGGCCCCTCCTTGTACCAGAGCAGCTTGTGTATGTCCGGCCTGAGGTTTGCGCCTTCAGCCTCCGCGATGCTGCCGCGTGATTTGGCCAGGACGCGGACGAGGCTGTCATACGCGCCGACAGATAGGTCGCCGAGATTCATCCTTGGCGCGGCGATAAAGAGAAGCACGATTAGGGCAGCGGTCGCTCCGGCGGCGAGGCTTCTTTGCAGGTCCCTGTCCGCGCCCGCGCGCTTTGGCCTGTAGGCGAACCCGGCGAGGACGATGCAGAGGGTGGCTGCGAAGAGGATGGTGAACCGCGTGCTCATCTTCGGGATGAGGATGAAGCCGGTGCTGAACGCGCCCAGGATCGCGCCGAGCGTGTTGACGGCGTAGCTGCGGCCCACCAGGCGGACGGAAGAATCGCCCCCCGGCTTACTGGCCCAGACGAGCACGAGCGGCATGACCATTCCCATCAGAATGGCTGGCAGCAAAATCAGCAGTGCCGCCGCTACGACCTGAAGGGAGAGCAGGCCGAGCCACGAATTAATCTCCAGGCTCGTGCCGAGTTCTATCAGGAACCGCGGCGTCGAGTTAGTGATCCAGATGCTCAGGAGCAGAGTGGTTGCCGTCGCCAGCTCTATATTCATGATCGAGCGGCGCAAATCCGCCGTCATCTTCTTGCGTGCGACGATGAGGGCTCCGATGGCGAGTCCCAGCAGGAAGAGTGCGACGACGATGCTAAACGCGTAGGTGCTGGAGCCAATAATCATCGTCAGCACGCGCGTCCAGGCGACCTGTGTGCTGATCGTGACGAAACCGGAGATGATGGCGCAAAGCAACCAGAACCTGGGGCCGCCCTCGTCCTTTGACGGAGGCGGCGACTCAGCCAACTCTTTCTCCTCATCGGATATTTCATCCGGCCCAGCCACGCCCTCTTCCGCCTTCTCTGGCACAGGAGCTTTTGCGTCCTGGCGATCGATGAGGATGGCAGCAAGTCCGATGACGAGGTTGATGGCAGCAGCCGTAAAAATCGTCTGGCGAACGCCCAAGCTGGGCAAGAGAAAGAAGCCCGCGATGATTGTTCCCAGGATGGCCCCCGCCAGATTGCACGTGTAAAGACGCGTGACGGCGGTCTCCTTGTAGTTAGGCGAGCGCAGCAGCGCGGCCGAGAGGACGGGGAGTGTCGCGCCCATCAACATTGTCGGCACGAGCAGCACCGCGCACGAAAGAACGAAGCGCCAGAGGCTGAAGCTGTAAAAGCCCGGACGAAACTGCTCCCAGATGAAGGCGTAGACGTGATCTATCCAGCGAAACAGGAGCGGGACCAGGAGCGCGTAAACCGCTATTCCGACTTCGATGATGCCGTAGACGCGAAGCGGACGCTTGATTCGCGCGGCCAGCCGACCGGCCCAGGCGCTCCCCAACGCCAGTCCGCCCATGAAGGCCGCGAGCACGGCGCTGATGGCAAACGTCGTCGCGCCGAAAACGAGGCCGAGCATGCGCGCCCAGAGGACTTCGTAGATGAGACCCGTAGCGCCGGAGAGAACGAAGCAGAGGCCGACGAGCCAGAGACTCGACCTGGAGTAAGCCTGTAAATGATCGGAGACGTGCGCCCGCGCGGAAACGGCTGCCATGAATTAGTCATTTCTCCCAAATAAGAATTGAATCGTGTGAGGCGGGGTGCGCAGAATCAAATATAGCATCTTTTCGGAAAGTTTCATCCGCCCAATCTCTACCGAACTTTTAATGCTGGCCTTGCATGACCGCCGCCAGAATCAGTATCACGATTGTGATGAGCAGGTAGAGGCCATTGAGCACGAGCGCAATGATTGCCATCATCCTGGAACTCTGCGTGCTCGCGTCCTTACTGCTCCTGGAGGTGGCGATGATTCCGAGGACGGCTCCGGCGAGCCCGAGCAGGATGCTGAAAATAAAGATTCCACCGAGCAGGTCATTGTTAACGCCCGTCGCGCCGCCGAGGATACAGAATCCGAGCAGGACAAAGGCTGCGATGGCTAAGATAAGAGAAGTGATGGCCGCTCCCCTTCCCGCGCGAGCCGCGACCGTGGGAACGGGTGGCGAGAGGTGAGCCTGGGCCGGAGACCAAGCGGGCGGCGGCGCAGTGACCGGCGTCGGCGCGGGACGAGAGGTCTCCTGCTGCTCCCGCACAGTCGCGCGCGGGTCCTGCATGATGAGAGTCGCCGGAAGGTCCGAAGCGGACGTGGCAGCGCCCGCGCTCAACAGAGCCGAGCCGTCTTCTAGGCAGTAAGTTAAAGTGTCATCCGTGTAGGTGCGCTGGCACGCAGGGCAACGTTTCATCTCAATCTCAAGCTTCCTTCTTCCCAGAACTGCGCGGAAAATATTTGCTCACTTACAGGTAGATCACGTGCGAGGTGCGCCAGATATTAGCAGGGATTGAGCCGGGCGCGGCAGTCGTCAGCAGAATGGCGTAATGGGTGTCACCCGCCGGAGCCGCGGCGTCCAACTCGTCCCATATCGCGGAAGGCTGCTCCGCTTTTGTGCTCGCCGTCCCGTCCTCGGGCGCAGCCAACGCGAGACGGCGCAGGCATTGGTAAAGGTGCTCTGGCCCAACCCCGTACCGTCCTCGCTCGCTACCCACCGAGAGGCGAACTTCCGCGCGCTCGTCTATGAAGTGCGCGACGAGAGAGGCCGCGACCGTCACGCCGCGCTCGAAGCGCGCTTCCATATTTTTCTCGTCAACGCCGCCAACCATCTTCGTGTCCAGGGCAATGGTCACGCGCCGCTCGTCTTCGGCCGTGAACTGCCGCACGATGAGACGCCGCGAGCGTGCCGTCGCCTTCCAATCAATGTGGCGCAGGTCGTCCTGTGGTTGGTACTCACGCAGGCTCAAAAGGTCGTGCCCGGCCCCGCGCCTGTTCGAGATCAAGCGCCCGGCATTCATCGGCAGCAGGTGCAGCTCGTCGCCGAGGGGCTCTGGTTTCGGGTAGACGACGATGTCCACGTCGCGCGCGCGAAGACGGCGACGGCGGCGGAAGAAGCCGAACGGGAAGCGCGTCGAAAGCTCAAAGCCGGTGATTAGCTCGTGACCACGTTTGACGAAAAGCTGCTCGACGCGCTGCTCGGCCGCCGCGCGGTGCGGCACGTACATGAAATAGGCCAGCGTGCGCTTGCCGAAACGCTGCCGCGCACGCTTCCTCTTCTTTCCCTTCACTTCTTTCCCAGGACTGACAGGGCCGCGCGCTTCTATGAGCACCGAGAACGAGGGCAGGAAGCGCTTACGGTTTCGCAAGGTGACGATGACGGGCGCGGGATCGCCCGCGTAGATGTGGTCCGGGAAGCGCGCCGAGACGACCAGGTCGCGCAGGCTGGCGCGAGCCGCCGCCCAGGACACAAAGAGGGTCGAGGCCAGAAGCGAAAAGACCAGGAAGAGCAGATTATTTCCGGTGTTCCAGGCAGCGAAGGCGACGACCGCAAGAATGCCTATGAAGATGAGGCCGCCTTTCGTCAACTGAAGCGGCAAATCGAAGCGGGAAACCTCCGCGCGCGCCGAACGCGCCAGAGGCGGCACGACGAGAATGATAATGAGCAGGACTATGACGAGCGAAACGACGGCGGCGATGTTGGCCAACCGCATGTCGCCGCCGCCCCTGGCAACCAGGATGACGCCCGTCATCCCCAGACCGAGCAGCACCAGGAGCGTGCTCAGGATTGCGTTGCGCCACTTACGAAAGCGTTTCATAAAAAAGTCTGGAGTCTGAAGTCTCGGAGTCAGGAGTCAACTGGTCAAAAACAGTCTTTGCCTTTGACTCAAGACTCCAGACTCTTGGACTCCGGACTCACAATGGCACACTGATGGTCTTCATTATTTCGCCGAGGACGGCTTCGGCCTCTTCGCTCCGGCGAAGAGATGAGGAGAAGCGCGAGCTGACGAGCAGACGGTGCGCGAAGACAGGGATTACCAATCGCTTAATGTCATCCGGCACGCAGTAGCTGCGCTCTTCCGTCAGCGCCAGCGCCTGCGCGGCGCGGAAGAGCGCGAGCGTTCCGCGCGGGCTCACGCCGAGGTCCAGCATCTCCGTCTCGCGCGTCGCGTTGACGATCCGCATTAGATAATCGACGAGCGCGTCGTCCACAGAGACTTCGTTGACCTGCTGCTGCAATTCTAGGATGTCTTCGCCGGACATGACGGCGCGCAGCTCGTTGAGCGGGTCCGTGCGCTCGCGGTCGCGTAGGATTTTCCTTTCGTCATCCGTGCCAGGGTATCCGATCCTCAGCCGCAGCATGAAGCGGTCGAGCTGCGATTCCGGCAAAGGATAGGTGCCGTGATGCTCAATCGGGTTTTGAGTCGCGACGACGATGAAGGGAGAAGGCAGTGGCCGCGTCGCTCCTTCCACGGTGACGTGGCCTTCGGCCATCGCTTCGAGAAGGGCGGATTGCGTCTTCGGCGTCGTGCGGTTGATTTCGTCGGCCAGCACGACGTTGGCGAAGACCGGGCCAGGCTTCCAGTCAAAAACGCCCGTGTGCTGGTTGTAGACCGAGAGCCCTATGACGTCCGAGGGCAGCAGGTCGGAGGTGAACTGTATGCGTTGGAATGCGCAATCGAGTGCGAGGGCCAGGGCGTGCGCGAGCGTGGTCTTGCCGACGCCAGGGACATCCTCGACAAGCAGGTGCCCGCCCGCGATAAGGGTCACGATGGCGAGCCGAACGGCCTCAGGCTTTCCCTTAATGACGCTCTCGATGGCCGCTTGCAGGCCCTCGATTTTCTCAACCGCAGTCGCAGACCTGCGCTCAGATTCCCTCTCCGCTGTCTCCAATCTTCGCATAAAGGCTTCCTTGTTTCGGTCCGATTTGCTCGCGAATCATTCTACATGCTCGTGCGCGCCGCCGCACGTTGAAAACCCAAAGAAACTCTGAATTCGGGGCGGGCGTCGCGGCTGACACCCCTTTTCGATGCGCTCTCCATGTGACGCGTCGAGCCTTCATGTAGTAATATTTCCGGCGAAGGTGGACAGACGAATCGTCTCCGGCAAGCATCCGAAACTTTACGGAACCCCCGGCCAATTATGTCGTGAATTATAATCGTGAGGTGAGAGCAATTATGGAACAGAATCGTAAACGCCATTTAAAACAGCGCGGCTTTTCGCTCATCGAGCTGATGATCGTGATCGCCATCATAGGTATCCTGGTGGCAGTCGGCATCCCAGCCTACCAGGCCATCCAGCGCTCCGGCAACGAGGCCGCCGCCGTCAAGACGGTGCAAAACATCGCCGTCACGCAGAGGCTCTATTACAAGCAGAAGAACGGCAACTCCTACGGCACGTTCGACCAGCTAATCACAGAGGTCAATCTGGACAAGAGATTCGCGGGCGACGCCCCGGTAGTGTCCGGCTACGTTTACACCATGAAGATCACGCCGAAGGCGAGCGGCCAGCCCCCCTTCTACACGATCAATGCCGACCCACAGCAGGCCGAGGGACTGGGCGCGACGGGCAAGAATCATTTCTACGTTGACGCCAACTCCGACACCGTCAAGGTCAACGACCAGCAGCCCGCCGGGCCGGACGATCAACCTCTGGCACAGTAGTCCGAGAGCGCGGACAAAGCGCCCATGACTCGGCTTGACGCTATGGGGTCGTCTTGCTAGGATTCCGCGTCCCTGAGAATTTGAGGAAGCCCGCTTAGCTCAGTTGGTAGAGCGCTCGCTTCACACGCGAGAGGTTTCGTTGGTTCGAGTCCAACAGCGGGCACCATCGCTCATCTTCACCCTCATGATAAGTCTTAATGGTCGCCTAGAAAAGAATAGGCCGATGAAGAAACTGTTTCTGCATGAGCAGGAAAGATTCTGGGATAATATTGACATCAGGAGCGACCTGGAAAGCTGTTGGCTGTGGAAAGGCCGCGCAAGTACCAAGGGCTACGGAAGGTTCTCATTTCGTCACAATGCTTACAAAGCGCATCGGATAGCTTACTTCCTTGGTAACGGGCGGATTGAGGACGATCTTTTAGTCTTGCACCGATGTGACGTGCGTCTTTGCTGTAACCCTAATCATCTTTATCAAGGTAATGCCAAGCAGAATACAGCAGATGCTTTGGAACGAGGTCGTCACACTCGCATGTATGGCGAACAGAACGGCAAAGCTAAGCTGACCAAGAAGGAAGTTGAATCAATCCGCAAACGGTATCGGAAGGGCGGAATCACCCAAAAATCACTAGCCCGATATCATGGAGTCAGCGAGACGACTATTTACTATATCTGTAAAGGCGAGAGGTGGATAAATCTTCCTGAAGAGGTAACATCTTTTTAAAACAGAATGCAAAACGAAAACGGCCATCATCGCGGTGGCCGTTTTCGCTTCCCATTGTTCGCACGATTATTGAAGAATCGGATGGCCGCCGCCCCTGCTGTGATCAGCGGTTCTGGCGTGGAGCGCACGGTCGTTGTGATAGAGGACGAGGTGCTCTCCTTCATAGCGCACGACGTTTGAGATTCTGGAGAAATCCCTCTCGTGCTCGGCGATGATGAAAGAAGCAGGGTTGTAAGCCATCACCATGCCCGCGGCGTAGACGTAGCCACCCTGGTCGTAACCGCTCCCCGCGTACTGGCCCGCCGCGACGGCGATGTCAGGCGAGTAAGCGCCACTGCTATCCTTCACCCGGTCCGCCCGCGCGATGAAGACAGTGTAGTAAGAATGCTCCAGCCGATTCCTGTATCCGTGGCGACGTGCAATGTCGAATAGCTCCGTCAGCCCGGCATCAATCGCGCGCAGCACTTCAACTCGCGGACGAGTCCTGGCAAAGACGTTCGCGCCGCGCTCGGTTCTAACATAAACCGGGAAATTGTCCCCCGTGATTTGTCGCGCGCGCGCCACCAAACGCTGCTCAATGCTGCCCTGCGCGTGTGCCGTCAAAGTTGTGCCTGGCTGCGCCAGCAAGCCGGCGATGGCGATTGCTGAAAAAATCAAGTGCGTGATGGTTCGACGAAATTTCATGGCTTATAACACCCCATGTTCCTTAAAAATGATGAAACCCTCGCAAGTCCAAGTGACGGGCGGGGGTTTCATTCAGCTACTAGTTGATGAAATTGGCTGAGAAGGTTCTCAAGAGTCCTCTCAGGGCTTTTTTTTATCGTCGCCTTTGGGCTCCTTCGGGGGCGGAGGGTTCTTATTCTCCTCCACCTTCACCTTCGGCTGATCATCTTTCGGAGGCGGCTTCGGGTCCTGCTTTTGCGCGAACGCGCCGGCAGAGACAATACAGCACATCAGCGCCGCCATTAACATTCGCTTCAGCTTTTTCATCATTACTTCTGGCCTCCTCATGTCTCACTCACATGAGCGCGCATGGGAGGGAGAGAAGAGACGCGCCGGTCCGGAAATACAGCAAGATGGGTGCCACGCGGCGGCGGCGCCCCGGCCTACCGCTTTTACAATTCATAGTTTAGCAGGCATCGCCTCTATGGCGCACGCTTTCAGACGAGCCTCGCACGATACGGTGCAGTATAAGGCAAAAGCGCAAGCGAGGCTCAAACCAACCGCTATCCCCTTATGGTCCCGGCCCTCTTTCTTTTCACGCTGTGACCCTTCTTACCGCCGGATGCTGATCCTGATGCTCCCGACGTTGCCGCTCATGTCGAAGGCTCGCAGAGAGAGCGTGTGCTCGCCCGCGCCTGTGATGGGCAGGTCCAGCGAATAGCGTTCGCGTGAGCTGTCGGCGATGCCATCGTCCGGGTAGGCTGAGCGCCACACCGCCCCGTCAACGCTGACGTCGGCGCGCTTGACCATGCCGGTCACGTCTTCGGCCTCGAAAACTATGTGGACGCGGTCGCCCGTCACCTGTGCCTCCCCGACGGCGCGAACCACTGGCGGAGTGTTATCCACGTCCACGGGCTCACTCGTTCGCTCGCCCGTCAGTGCCTGCCCGCCGGGATTATCCGGCGCGTCCGTGACGACGACCCGGAAAATGTAACGGCCGTCGGCGAGCGCCGCGCCGTCAACGGTGAAGAAATTATCACGCAGCTTATCTTTCAGGAGGCGAAATCCGCTCTCGTTGAGCGAGCGATAGTAGATCGCGTATTCGAGCGTGTCGCCGTTGCGATCTTCAGCCTGCCATTGAAGTGAGCGCGCGCCGCGCTGGTAAATGCGTCTGGGCGGGACCTGCGTGACCGCGCCGAAGAGGCTTGGGTCAAGGCCAGACGACTCTATGTTCGGGTCAGTCTGAATCTGCACCATCGTCTGCAAGCCCACCCCGACAGGGAGCGCAGTGATGCTCAGCACCTCAGGCGCGACGTTGCGTGGCAGGTACGCGACGCTGACATCCTCCATGCGAGTCTCTGCGCCCCCGGCGCCTCCTGTGCCAGAAGGGCTGCGCAAGGTCGCGCGCCATTGAATGAAACGGGCGCGGGGGCTGGCGATCTGCGCCCCGGCGGGGTCTTTGTATGCAGCGCTCCACTCGCTCCAGGTCGCGTCCGGCCGCTCGCTGTTGCCCGTCCGCGTTTGCAGCTCAACGCCGCCGCGCCCGCGCCACCAGATGCGCCCCCAAGAGGCGACCAGCTTGGCGTCTCGCACGGGCGACTCATAGGTGCCCTCCGTGACCATCTCCGAGCCGAAGCGAAAGAGCTTGCCCTGATTGCTGGAGGCGGCGAACATCTCGCGCCCGCGCGAGACGAAGGTGGAGATTTGGCCTTCAGTGGATTGCAGCAGCAGAGTGTCGCGCCCGTCGTCCGTGACCGCGTAGATGCGCCCTTTGTCCGCCGTCCCGATTAACGCGCCGCCCCGCGGAGAGGCTGCGATGGCGAAGGCCGTGATGGCGGAGCTGCTCCAGAGCACATCCGTGCCCCCGTCAGGCAGAAGGCGAAAGACAGCACTGCGTGCGTTTGAGATTTCATTGCGGCTGCGTCCGCCAGCACCCTGCGTTTGCAGCGGCGTCCCGCTCTCGTCAATCGCAGTGATGGTGACGGTCGTACTTCCCTGTCCGCCGGAAGAGTCAGCGGGCTGCGGGGTCGGGGCCGGAGCGTTTCCGCCGCGCGGCCCGGATGCCGAATCGCTTATCGCCAGGGCGTAAATCGAGCCATCCGGCGCAGGGGCAAGGCTGTGTATCTCCCTGAGCGGCGCGTCGAAGAGAGCGAAGGCCTTGCCGTCCGGGGAGATTCTCAGGACGAGTCCGCCGGGGTCTGTGCCAGCTATAAGTTGCCCCTTCGCGTCAACCGCGAGCGAGATGACGTGCGTCTCGTTGGTGTCAACGAGGAGAGAGCTCTCCGGTTTGGCTCCGCTTGCGCCGACGCGGTAGAGCTTGCCGTTGTCGCCCGTCCCGACTGCCAGTTGCCCGTCCGGTAACATGGCCAGCGACCAGATGTACTTGTCCGGCGGGTCGAAATAGACTTCCGCCTTGCCGTCGGCGGTGATGCGATAGACTTTTCCATCGGGGGACGTCCCGGCGTAGAGAACGCCGTCCCTGCCGACAGCGAGCGCCGTCACATCCAACTCCGCGGCGTCGTAGACGAGTGAGCCGCGCCCGTCCTGCCCGACGCGGTAGAGTCGCCCGTCGTGCCCTGTGCCCAGGTAGATATTGCCCGCCGCGTCCGCCGCGCTGGACCAAATGTACGGCTGGTCCGTATTGAACAGTTGCGTGAAGTTCGGGGCGAGCATCAGGACTCCGGTGTCGGTGATGGAGACGCCGCGCGCCTCGCCGCGCAGGAGCTCCGCCCTCGAACTGGTCTCCCAGATAATCGGCTCGCCGCCCAGGACAGGCGCGGCCAACACTACAAAAGCGGTCAGCAATAAGAGGGGGCCAACTGTTCGTTGCAAGAAGGTTTGATTTGTCATCAGGAAATTGTTTACCGATTAGTGCCTTTCAAATTATTACTAATTGCCGACGTACCTGGCGTAGAGCGAGCGCGCGGTCGGGACGTCGTCCGTTCCGCGAATGATCGCGCGCGCATCCTGAAACACCGTCAATTCGTAATCGCCCGCACTCAGACGCAGTAGATAGGGATTGACCTGAACCTTGCCCGCCCCGCTCAGCCTCGCTGCCAGCGCAGGCAAATCAACCTCGGTCGAGCGTCGCGGGTTGACCTGCACGGCGTCGCGCCCGCAGAGAGAGACGGCGAAGTCAGATGCCTCCGCCTCCAGCAAGTCGTAGCGGGCCAGCCCGCAGGTCTGACACTCAGGCAGCGGAGAGTCCAGCTTGATGCGCCGCCACTCGTTGTGCCAGATGTCGAACTGCATGAGCGAATTATGCAACTTGTCCGCCTGCCCGGTCAGCAGTTTTATAGCCTCACTGACCTGGACGGCGGCGACCACGGAGATGATTGGCATGATGACGCCCGCCGTATCACAGGTCGGGGCGCTGGCCGCAGGCGGCGCTTCCTCGAAGATGCAGCGCAGGCACGGGCTGACGCGTGGGCGGACTGTCATCGTCACACCGTAAGAGCCGACCGCTGCCCCGTAGACCCAGTTAATCCCATGCTTGACGCAGGCGTCGTTGATTAAGTAGCGGGTCGTAAAATTATCTGTGCCGTCCAGAACCAGATCGCAGCCCTGTATGAGCCGCTCGATGTTTGAGTTATTGACGTCAGCAATCTCCGGCTCGATTCTTATCTCGGAGTTGATCTCCGCCAGATGATTCGCGCAGGCGATTGCTTTGGGCAGCCGGTCG
The DNA here is from genome assembly GCA_035275605.1 of Pyrinomonadaceae bacterium. GTDB lineage: Bacteria > Acidobacteriota > Blastocatellia > Pyrinomonadales > Pyrinomonadaceae > QHXM01. The sequence continues at coordinate 3,841 of DATEMM010000475.1, read as the reverse complement.
CGCGCGTCGCTTTCGGTGAACATCGTCTGCCGTTGCAGGTTGGAGGACTCTATGAAATCTCTGTCAACCAGCCGCAGGCGGCCGACGCCTGCACGCGCCAAAGCTTCCGATTGCGCCGTCCCCAGAGCGCCGCAGCCGATGATGACGACGCGCGAGTCTAGCAGCCTCTGCTGGCCTGCTTCGCCAATCCCGTCAAAAAGAATTTGCCTGCTGTAGCGCTCAATCATAAAACCTGCAATACCCGAGGTGAGATGTCCCGTTCCAAATTTAAGATGTCACCATCAGGGCTCAATTCCCTGCCCGTGTTTTAAGCTCGTCCAGTCCCATCATTGCGGCATCATGCATCACATCGAGGGGCGCAGCCTGTCCCGTCCAGAGCTTGAACTGTTCGGCGGCCTGCGCGACGAGCATCTCTAAACCGCCGAGAGTTTCGCAGCCGGCTCTCTGCGCTTCCCGCAGAAAGAGCGTCTCCACGGGATTGTAAACCAGGTCGTAGGCGAGACGCGCCCCGCGCAGCCCGTCCGCACGCACTGCCGTCTCATCCTCGCTTACCCCGAACGTCCCCAGCGGGGTGGCATTGATGACTAACTCAAAGCCGTCGCAAGATGCGCCTTCGAGGTTGGCACAGGCCGCCCCGAACTTTTCAGCAACCGGCCTTGCCTTCTTCACGTTGCGCGCAAAAATCGTCACGCGCGCTTCTTCCCTTTGCAGCCCCCAAAGGGCACTGCGCGCAGCGCCGCCCGCCCCGATAATGGCACAGGGCGCGCCTCTCAAATTCAAACCTCTCTTCCTGAGAGGCTCAATCAGCGCCGCGGCGTCCGTATTATACCCGCGCAACTCATCCCCTTCGACTGTGACGGTGTTGACCGCACCGATCTCCAGCGCCTGGGGCTCGACCCAATCGAGATGTTTCATGACGGCGCTCTTGTGCGGCGCGGTGACGCTCAGGCCACGCAGCTTCCAGGCAAGCTCGCGCGTCCGTGGATGCACCATGCGCTCGATGAAGGCTTCGAGGTTCTTCACCGCGAACGGGATGTAGACGGCGTTGAGGTTTGAGGCGTCGAAGGCTGCGTTATGCATTTGCGGCGACAAAGAGTGTGAGATGGTTGAGCCCACGAGGCCCATGACTTCGGTCCGCTCGTCCAGCTTCGGAAGGCGATAAAGATTCAGCAGCTCGGCGGCCGTTATCTGCCCCGGTGCGCTCGCCCGTTCATCTTCGAGCGCCCCGTAGGTCAGGAACCCGCCGCGCGCGGGTGCGAGGATGCGTGTCGCGATTCCCGGCTCTCCCATAGCGACGGCGATCATCTCTCGTCCCTCACGCCGCGCACGTTCTAGAAGCTGAAAGATGGGAAGACAATCTGTGGCGTCCAGGGCCAGCATGGCGACTTTCAGGACGCGGGCGGGCGTGGCCGCCATTCGCTCATAAATGGCACAGAGGTCTCCGGGGACGCCCGTGAAGTCGTGGTGCGAGCAGATGACCCGGTCCCAGTTTAAGAGCGCACGGCCCTCTGCCCTCTCCCTTTGCTGGAAGAGGAGCGCGAGGTCCAGCTCCATGTCCGCGAAATCGACGTGAGGCTTGCCGTAGAGGAAGTGCTCCACCCAGAATATGGTCCGGGTCAGGTTATCCATTTCGCGCTGCCCGCCCTGTTCGACGGGCCGCAGCGTGACGATAACGGGCCGCGCGCTCGCGCTAATCAAAGCGGGCAGGCTGCGCAGCGCCTTGAACAACTCGTCGCCCTGCAAATAGTCCAGGCGAAGCTCTACGAGGTCGGCACATTGCGCGGCGCGCGCCATGGCCTCGCGCAACTCTGTGGCCCGCTCCTCACAAACAGGGACGCAAATGCGGGCGGTGTTCGACTCTTTCATCAGGGAAGCGCGGACCCTGCGCGCTATTGTCCGGTCTCAAACAGCTCGTGCGAGAGGTAGCGCTCGCCGAAGTCGCAGATGATGGAGACGACGCGCTTGCCTTCGCCCATCTCTTTGGCGACTTCGCGCGCGACCCAGGTGATAGCGCCCGACGAGATGCCGCAGAATATTCCTTCCTCGCGCCCGAGCCTGCGCGCCATCTCCAGGGCGTCGTTGTAATCGGCCTGCATGACGCGGTCAACGACCGACGCGTCGTAATTGCCTGGCACAAAGCCTGCCCCGATGCCCTGAATCTTGTTTGGCCCTGGCTCGCCGCCCGAAAGCACAGGGGACGATGTCGGCTCGACGGCGATCACCTGAACATTCTGGCCTACGCGCTCTTTCAGTATCTGCCCGACACCGGCGATGGTGCCGCCCGTGCCGACGCCCGCGACGAAGGCGTCAATCTTCCCGTCCGTATCTTCCAGAATCTCTTCGGCGGTCGTGTGGCGATGAACCTCCGGGTTGGCGGGGTTGTCAAACTGGCTGGGTGTCCAGCTATGCGGCGTCGTCTCAGAGATGTCGGCCGCCTTCTTCATCGCGCCCTTCATGCCTTCTGCGCCAGGCGTCAGCACGACCTCGGCTCCGAGCGAAGCGAGCACACGGCGGCGCTCGACCGTCACGGTGTCCGGCATCGTGACAATCAGCTTGTAGCCCATGACGGCGGCAGCGAAAGCCAGGGCGATTCCGGTGTTGCCGGAGGTCGGCTCGATCAGGACGGTCTCGCCAGGCTTGATGAGATTGTCCCGCTCGGCGGCCTTAATCATCGCCGCGCCGATGCGGTCCTTGACCGAGTCCATAGGGTTCTGCGATTCGAGCTTGGCGATCATCTCCGCAGAGTTCGGGTACGGGATACGGTTCAGACGCACCAAAGGGGTGTAGCCGATCAGCTCCAGCATGTTATTAGCGATCTTGGGTCGTTGCGGCATGAAGATTTTCCTCCGTCTCTTAAAGGGGGTTGCAGCTCTTTTACACGATGATTTTTGACGACTATACAGAGGCGTTATAAGACGCGCAAGGAGTAAGCCTCAAAGCCAGGCGGAAGAGCATGAAAGTCTCTGTCTAAATGTCGCTCGCGGGTTTTTCCGTCCGGGTCCCGGAGGGACGCGGCGCGGCCTCACTGCTCAAATCCAGATGCCTGGTCGTGCCTTCCGTGACACTCGGGGGCTGGGCGAGCTCTGAAGTGTTGCGCGGCGGTATGGCGCTCACGCGCGCGGGCGTTGGCGGTAAGGCTCCTCTGGATTCTTCGACTGGCAGTTCCACCCTGTTTCTGTCCGACTGTTTGTAGCGCACGTATTCTGAAATGCCTCCGCCCAGTAAGGAAAAGGCTGGAATCAGCATCCAGTACCACCAGCCGAAACCCATCCGCGTGAACGCGAGGATAATAGTGATGACTAGAAAAGCCGTGCCGGTGAAGATTGTCGAAATGGCCTTATCGATTCTAGGCGGCTCCTTGCGCCTATCCCTGCGACTGTGTATGCGCTGCCCCGTCTCGTCGTAGGGTTGACCCTGCACGTCGAATCCCACAGCGCGCTTCTCTGGCATGTGTCCCGTGAGCGCCTGCGGAACGAGGGATATATCAGAGCCGCACCCGCGACAGAATTTCGCGTCCTCAATATTTTGCGCCCCGCACTTTGGACAGAACATCTCTGGCCTCCAGTCTCGTCTGAGAGTTAATGCCTGACCGAAAATCCTGAATCACTTTACTGCCGGCTTCATTGCCTGTCGCTGCCGCACGGCTTCGTAGAGTATTACGCCTGCGGCGACCGAAACGTTTAAAGACTCTATGTGCCCGCGGACCGGAATGCTGACCAGGGCGTCGCAGCGCTCGCGCACCAAGCGATGAAGACCTGCGCCTTCGCCGCCTAGAAAAATTGCAGTGGGCTGTGTCCAGTCCCAGGCCGTGTAAACGAGGGGCGCGTCCGCGCTCGTCCCG
>DATEMM010000474.1:0-5679 GCA_035275605.1 Pyrinomonadaceae bacterium | reverse complement strand
ATTTTCCCCCTCCTAAAACTTCTGATAACTATTCGAGAGGCAGATGCGGCCAGCCGCTACAACAGAATAGAAAGCCCACGAATAATACGCCAAATCGAAGTATAAGCGATACCCTTTCCGCGCGTCCCAATTATCGACTGTCCTTTCACCGTCCCAGGCTGCCCTAGACCAGCGCGAATTGAGTGTGATAGTAATGGCGGGCAAAGCTGACCATTGCAAAAGGGTGTGCCCGGAAAGACCTTAACAATCAGGGGTGGGAAGCGCGATGTCGGAAAAGAAGAGACCCAAGGTCGTTGTAATCATGCCTGCCTACAACGCCGCCAAGACGCTCAAGATGACTTACATGGAGCTGCCGCACGATGTCGTAGACATAGTGCTCCTCGTTGACGACGGCAGCTCGGACGAGACCGTCGAGATCGCGCGCCAGCTCAACCTGGAGCTTTTCATACACAACCGAAACTACGGCTACGGCGGCAACCAGAAGACCTGCTATACGGAGGCCCTGAGGGCCGGGGCGGACATCATCGTCATGGTGCACCCCGATTACCAGTACGACCCGACCTGCCTGCCGCAGATCATCGAGCCGATAGAGCGAGGCGAGGCGGACGCCGTCCTGGGTTCGCGCCTGATGAGCGTTTCGCCCTTAAAGCAGGGAATGCCCTGGTGGAAATTCCTCGGCAACAGGTTCCTGACCAGGGTTGAGAACATGGCCTTCGGGCTGAATCTGTCGGAATACCACACGGGCTACAGGGCCTTTAACAAGCAGGTCCTGGAGACCGTCAACTTCCAGATGAACTCCGACGGCTTCATCTTCGACCAGGAGGTCATCGCGCAGATTGTCGAGGCCGGGTTCAAGATTGCAGAAGTCTCTGTGCCAACGCGCTACTTTCCGGAAGCCTCTTCGGCCAGCTTCATCGATAGCTCACGCTATGGGCTCGGCATCCTCTGGCTGGTCTTCCGCTACTTCCTGCACAGGCACAACCTTATCACGCAGAAGAAATTTCAGAGCCTCAGGCGCAGGTACACGAAGCTTGAGAAAACGCCTGCGCCCGTCTCCCCGAAAAGCAATTAGCGACTCTCATTAGCGTATAAGGCGAAGGCGTACTCGCCGTTCCGGTACCACTGCGGGTCAACCAGCCTTAAGGAGTTGCCGTACTGGTTGAGGCGCTCGGGCGGAGAACCCTGGTCGCCCAGCCTGTAAGTGTGCCGGTACTCGACTATGACCTCGCTCGCTTGCCGCACCAGCTCCGGCGTCCAGGGAGTCCTGACCTCCTGCCCCTCAAGCGGGACGGCCGTCATGGCGTCAACCGGCTGCAAGCTCGTGAAGACGTAGGTCTCCCAGTAGCCTCCCATCAGGATGCCGCGCGGAGCTTTCTGTGCCAGCGCGAGCGCCGTCTCGCTAAGCGACTGGTAGTAAGGGTCCGTCGTGCGTGTGGGGAATTTGAAGACGAGCAGGAGAAAGAGCGTCAGAACAAACGCGGGCCGGGCGGCGGCCTTTAAGTGAGAGGAGTTTTTAGCGGACTTCGCTGCCAGGTCGAAAATCAGAAAGATGACGAGCAGCCCGCTGATTGGGCCAAACAGATAGGTCGGGATCAAAAACCTGTCGTCGTAGTAATTCAAGCGGACGTGGTTGACTAAAACGGCCAGCACGAAGTTAATCACCGCTAGCCCATAAGCCCCAGCCGCGATGATGACCGTCTCTTCGGCAAATATTCCGCGCAATCTTGCCAGCAAATCGCGCCTCTGCTTAAAGAGCGCGTAGACGAGGACACAAAGAACGGCCAGCGCGGCCAGGGTGGACAAAAGGTACAGCGGCCACCATGAGAGCTTGGTGATGTTATGCAGATTGGCGCGCAAATTCTCGCCCAGATAGCCCAGGTCAAGCTTGAACCCGGCGCTGAAATCCGAGCCGTAATGTTTCAGGCTGTGCCTGTGATAGTTCCACTTCAGCAGGAGTTCAAAGAGCCACGCCGCTGCTATCAGGATGAGGCATTCGATTGATTGCCTCAACAGTTTCCAATCGCCCTCTCTCTTCTCTCTTTTCAGGTGCGCTCGCAGCGTCTCCAGGCAGAGCAGGAAGAGCAGGAATGGCACACTGGCCACCGAACTCCAGACGGCCAGGAGGGCGAACAAGAAAGCCAGGAGGCTCCAGGCCGTGCGCTTCCAGTTCCATGTCTTCTTCTTCTCCGGCGGCGGTTCGAGAGCGCCGTCGAAAAGGCGTCGCAGAGAGTACCAGCAGAGAAGAAGCGCCGTGAGCTGCCAGGCGTAAAGCTGGCTGAGGATGAAAATCTGCAAGCGTGTTTCCGAGTGCAGGCAAAGCGCCGTGAGGTAGGCGACCATCACGGCCAGCCGGTCGCGCGAGGCGAGCGCGACGAGCGCCAGCACGCCGACGAAAATCCACACGGCCTGCATCCTGAACAGACTCTGGTCAGACCAGTGGTGGCCGGTCGCGCGGCGAATAAATTGTGCCACCAGGAAAGGCCAGCCGCCCCACCTGTCCGCCGCGTAGTAGTAGAGGTTGAAGACGGTAATCGGTCTTTCGTCGTTCGACATCAGGACGGGGATTCCGGAGTCGGAGCTGTAAGTACCATTGGGGGCGAAGGCGTCCAGGGCACGCCACAGGAAGAGCGCCCAGACGAGCAGGATTAAGATGAGGACCGCTTTCGTCGCTGACGGATGGTTGAGGAGTTTCTTCGGGACAAGTTGCATGGACCGGAACCCTTGCTGCTGGCTATGAAGGCGCGGCACATTAAATCAGCAAGCGGGGAAGTTTTCAAACAGGCCCACAATCAAGGGCAGCCGATGAGAAGGAAATTCGCTCAATCCGTGGAGCGTCTTTGTGCCGTACCTTTGCCGTCCGGTGCTGATAAAAATTGGCGGCCCTCGGGCGCGCGGTGTTATTCTGTGGCGCAGCTCCTCAGACCTAATCTGGACGGCCGCCGCACCGGGGAAAGAAAGTAGTTATGCTGAAAGGTCTAACACGGCCGCGCCGGGTCGTGATTACTGGAATGGGTTGCGTGACGCCAATCGGAATCGGGCGCGAGGTCTTCTGGCACGCCCTGCAATCCGGCGAAAGCGGCGTCCGGCGCATCGAGAGCTTTGATGTCGCGGACTCCCCCGTGAAGATCGCAGCCGAGGTGCGCGGCTTCGACTGGGAGGCCGAGCTTAACCCGAAGGACCGCAAACACGTTCCGCGCACGGTCCCGCTCGCGCTCGCCGCCGCGCGTCAGGCTCTGGAGGACGCTCGCCTGCACACGAGCGACCTTTCCTTAAACGAGCGGCGCGAAATCGGGGTCGAGCTGGGCACGGGCGGCGGCGGCCTGGCCTTCACGGAGCAGCAATACAGGCATTACTTCACGGGCCACGCGCAGAAGGCCAGCGTCTACACCATTCCCTCGTCAACGCACGGCGGGCTCTCCTCAGAGCTTTCGATGGTCTTTGGCCTGCGCGGCCTCTCGCACATCGTCTCGACGGGCTGCACCAGCTCTACGGACGCAGTGGCCTATGCCGCAGAGCACATCGCGCTCGGCCGCCAGGAGGCTATGATTACGGGTGGCGTTGACGCGCCGCTCGCCCCCGGCATTCTCGCCGGGTTTAACCTGATGACCGTGCTGACCAACGAGTGGAATGACCAGCCGCACCGCGCCTCGCGTCCCTTCTCGCGTGACCGTTCGGGAATCGTGCTTGGTGAGGGAGCTTGGATTTACGTGCTGGAGGAGCGGGAGCGAGCCCTGCGGCGCGGCGCGCGCGTTTACGCGGAGATTACCGGCTACGGAGCGACGTGCGACGCATATCACCGCGTGCGACTCGAAGAGACTGGCGACGAGCCAGCGCGTGCCATGACGCTGGCGATGCAAGACGCCGGGCGGGAGCCTTCGGACTTCGACTACGTCAATTTGCACGGCACCTCCACGCTGCTCAACGACCGCATCGAGACGCACGCGCTGAAACGGGCGTTCGGCGAAGAAGCAAGAAGGATTCCGATGTCCGCGACCAAGTCGCAGATCGGCCACCCGCAAGGCGCAAGCGGCGCGGCCGGAATCGCGGCAACGCTCTGCGCGATGCACACGGGCGTCATTCCCCCAACCATCAACCTGGACGAGCCTGACCCCGAGTGTGATCTGGACTACGTCCCGAATCGCGCACGCACGGCGGACGTCCGCATAGCCCTCTGCAACTGCATCGGCTTCGGCTCGAAAAACAGCGCACTAGTGATAGAAAAGCAGTGATGAGTACTGAGTACTTAGAAAAAGAAAGAAGGGTTTTTCTTTTCTCTCAGTACTCAGTACTTAGTACTTACTATGTTTGAGCGGTTCCGAAAAAGAAGTTATGAGCTGGAGCATCTGGATAAGGGTGATTACACGCCGGAGGAGTATGAGGGGTGTCTGGTCGAGCTGCGGCGCATCAATCGGTTTCTGGGTGACACGAGGGCGCTGCGTCGCTCGCTCTTATTGGATGTCGAGAGCAGTCAGTTGAAAAGTTTTTCGGTGCTGGATGTCGGGGCCGGCTCAGGAGAGTTGTTGCGAACGACCGCGCGCTGGGCAAAGGAGACTGGGCGGCGTGCGCTGCTCGTCGGGCTGGAGCTGAACGCGCGCTCGGCCAGAGCCATTACGGAGGAGTCGCAAGGGTTCGGACGGATTGACGCTGTGCGCGGCGACGCGCTCAATCTGCCCTTCGCTGATAATTGTTTTGACTACGCTATCTGCTCTCTCTTCACGCACCATTTTAAGGACGAGCAGGTCGTCGCCGTCTTAAACGAATTGGGCCGCGTCGCAGAGAGGCGCATCTTCGTCATAGACCTGCACCGCCACCCGCTCGCCTACTATCTCTACACCACCATCGGGCGGCTCTTTCTGCACAACCGATTGATTCGCGAGGACGGAGCGCTCTCGATCCTGCGCGGCTTCCGCCCGGAGGAATTGATGAAGCTGGCCGCGCGCGCCGGCCTCAATCGGTTCGGCGTGGAGCGCCGCTTTCCCTTTCGCCTGGTCTTGAGCGCCTCAAAGAACGGAGCGCGGCCTTGATGAACTATTCGGCGAACGATTACGACGCGGTCATAGTCGGCGGGGGACCGGCGGGCACGAGCGCCGCGATTCACCTGGCGAAGCGGGGTGCGCGCGTGCTCCTGGCCGAGCAGAAAAAGTTCCCGCGCGCGAAGCTGTGCGGGGAATTCATCTCGCCGGAGTGTCTGGGCCACTTCGAGCGGCTCGGAGTCGCGGAGCAGATGACCAGGGCGGGGGGCGCGCGCCTGACCGAGACGCTCTTTTATTCGCGTAGCGGAAGAAGCGTGAACGTGCCGAGCGCATGGTTCGGGGGAGAAACGGGTGCGGGCGCGTTGGGCTTAAGCCGCGCTGAGATGGACGCGCGCCTGATGGCTAGGGCGCGCGAGGCTGGCGCGACGGTCCTGGAAGAGGCGCAGGCCGTCGGGCTCCTGCTGGAGCAGGGGCGCGTGCGCGGCGTGAGGCTGAAGATGAACGGAGAGCCCCTGGAGGTCTCTTCGTCCATCGCGATTGACGCGACGGGCCGCTCGCGCGCTCTCGTGCGGAGAGTCGAGAGGGAGACGAAAGCGAGTCAAGGCACGCGCGTCCGCCACTCGCCGCTCGTCGCCTTCAAGGCTCACCTGGAAGATGCGTGCGGCGCACCCGATCACTGCGAAATCTATTTCTACCGCGGTGGCTA
>DATEMM010000473.1:0-5715 GCA_035275605.1 Pyrinomonadaceae bacterium | reverse complement strand
GACCTGCCGACGAAACCGCCCGCGAAGGATGAGAAAGCGGAGGAGAAGGAGAAGGTCGCCGCAGCCAAGACGCCCGACGTGGTGTTGAATGAGACCATCGGAGCGCCCTACCCCCGGCGCGATTTTCCCACACAACTGTCGCTCGTGTACGTGGACATGCCGGACAAGGGCGCGGTGCTGACGGCCTCCATGCAACTGGCCAGGGAGTTCATCAATTTCGATCAGACGGCAGACAGCCGAGCAGCCCTCGTTGACCTGGCGGGCGTCGTCCTGGACGAGCGCGGCAAGCAGGTGGCCAGGTTCAGGGACCGCCTGACCATCAGCCTCATTTCGCCATCGGACGAGTCGCTCCGCCGTGATTTGACCTATAACTTTCAGACTCCGCTCAAACCCGGTCTCTACCAGGTGCGCGTGGCCGCGCGTGACAGCAAGAGCACTCGCTCCGGCAGCGCCATGCAGTGGATAGAGATTCCAGACCTGGCGGAGCGCCACCTCTCCATGAGCAGCCTGCTCCTCAGCGAAACCAAAGAGGCGGAGGCGCCGAAAGCCGAGGCCGCCTCCGTCATCAAATCTGCCTGGAGCGTTGACCATCACTTCGCGCGAACTTCCGGGCTGCGTTTTTTGACCTACATTTATAATGCCGCGCGCGGTGCGGACGGCTCCTTGTCGCCGGATGTCGCGCTTCAGGTGCAAATCCTGCGCAACGATCAGCCCGTCCTCACGACCACGCTGCGCAAGGTGGAGCCCGCCGGTCAGGCGGACCTCTCGCGCTTAGCCTACGCCGCCGAATTGCCCCTCGAAGCCATGCCCCCCGGCCGCTACATACTACAGGTGACTGTCATAGATCGCGTCGCCAAGGCCAGCACCTCGCAACGCGCAAGTTTCGAGATAGACTAGGGACGGCAATAAAATAAAGAAGGGAAAAGGGAAGACAAAGAGCATCGCTCCAGTCTTCCCTTTTCCCTTTCACCTTGCGCCTTCTCAGAGCTCTATCTGTCTTGCCGAAATCACCTGCTCGAAGGACCTGAGCTCTTCGAGCGTCTCGTCTTTCAGGGCGGCGTCTGTTTCGATGACCGCCATCGCCTCGCCGCCCCGCTCGCGCCGCCCCAGATGAAAGCGGCTGATGTTGACGTGGTGCACGCCCAGGATTGTGCCAATGCGGCCGATGACGCCGGGCACGTCGTGATTTCGCGTGACGAGCATGTGCCCGTGCGGGATGGCCTCGATGCGAAAGCCGTTGATTTCGGTGATGCGCCCATCGCCGCCACGTTCCAGGCCGCCGAAGAGCGTGCCGGCCACCGTCTGCTCGCCCGCCGTCGTGACGACGCGCGTGCGTATGGCCGGCGCGGGGCCGCTTCCGGCGCGCCTGTAAGAAGCCGTCACGGTGATGCCGCGCTCCTCTGCGATGAGAAAAGCGTTGACCACGTTGACGCGCGCGCTGACGTCTCGTAACAACCCCGCGAGGAAAGCCCTGGTAACGGGCGCGGCATCTAAATCGACCACCTCTCCCGCATACTCCAGACGAACTTCGCGCACGGCCTCGTCCACCAGTTGTGCCTGAAAGCGCCCGAGGCTTTCGGCCAGAGTGATGTAGGGCTGGAGGGCGTTGAGCTCCTGCGCGCCGAGCGCCGGGACGTTCACTGCTCCGCGCAAAGCGCCGGTCAGAAGGTAATCACGCATCTGCTCGGCCACGGTCAGGGCGACCCCTTCCTGCGCCTCCGTCGTCGAAGCGCCCAGGTGCGGCGTAGCGATGACTTCGTCCAGGGCAAGAAGTGGATGGTCCCTGGGCGGAGGTTCCTGCTCGAAAACGTCCAGTGCCGCGCCCGCCACGATTCCCTCCTTGATGGCCACGAGCAGGGCACGCTCATCCACCAGGCCGCCCCTGGCACAGTTGATGATTCGCACGCCGCGCTTCATCCTAGCGAAGGCTTGCGCGCCGATGATGCCGCGCGTCTCTGCCGTCAGCGGGGTGTGAACCGTGATGAAGTCCGCGCGGGCGAAGACTTCTTCGAGCGGCGCTATCTCCAGCTCCAGGTCGCGCGCCTGCTCGGGCGCGACGAACGGGTCGTAGGCCATGATGTTCATGCCGAAGGCGCGCGCGCGGGCGGCGACCGTGCGGCCGATTCGCCCCAGCCCGACGACGCCGAGGGTCTTGCCCTGTAGCTCGACGCCGATGAAGCGTTTGCGCTCCCAGCGCCCCTCGCGCAGGCTCCCGTTGGCCTGCGGTACGCGCCGGGCCAGCGAGACCAGAAGAGCGATGGTGTGCTCGGCAGTGGTGATGGTGTTCCCGTCGGGCGCGTTCATCACGACGATGCCCCGCGCGGTCGCCGCCGGGACGTCTATGTTGTCCACGCCGACGCCCGCGCGGCCGACCACGCGCAGGCGCGCTGCCGCGCTCATCAACTCGGCCGTCACTTTCGTCTCGCTGCGCACCACGAGGCCGTCGTAGTCGCGCAGGACTTCCATCAGCTCGTCGGGTTTGAGCCCGGTCCTCTTTTCGACCGCGAAGCCTGTGCTGCGCAGCGGCGCAAGGCCGCTCTCGCTGACGTCGTCGGCCACGAATATTTTAAAAATTTGTTCCATGAACGAATGATGCCTTTACATCGGGCCTGCGTCTTCAATGCCGCCCCCGCTGCCTCTCCCTTCGTCGAATGCGCCGTCCGGCGACGGGACGGATGAATCTCCGCCCTCATTACTTCCGCCTTCTTTCCTCTCGGAAACTTCTTCCGTCTTCTCCACGTCGGCCAGAGTTTCGCTGCTGGTCGCGTCCGACTTGGGGTCTTTGCTCTCAGTAGCGCCGTCAGTGCCGGCGCTTTCGGTTGACTTCGGGTCTTTGGTCTCCATTCCCTTACAGTTCTCCTTTTTTAGAGCAACAAATAAATTGACATAACGAGTGAAAGCAGGATCGCCGCGTAGGCTCCGGCCAGCACGTCGTCCGCCATGATCCCTAAGCCCGCCTCCAGTGATTCGAGGCGGCGGACCGGGTACGGTTTCCAGATGTCGAACAGCCGAAACGCCACGAAGCCGACAATAATAACCCACCACCCCGAATTGAACGGCACAAAAAGAAGAGCGATCAACTGCCCTACGACTTCGTCCACGACCACTATGCCGGGGTCTTTGCGTCCAAGCAGCTTTTCGGTCCGCGAGGCAGCCCAGACTCCGCCCAGCGCCAGCACCGCAATCAGCAGGAGGATAAGCGTCGTGCGTAAAGACTGTTGAAGCTCCGGGCTCCAACCGCGTCCCGCCGCGAAGGCAAAAGCGCGCGCGCTCGCGGACTGGATGAGCAGGTAGATGCCGACGCCCACGGCCGAGCCGAAAGTTCCCGGCGCGAGTGGAAGATAGCCGACGCCCCACGTCGCGAGCGCAAGGGCTAGATAATCTCGCCAAGTTCTACTGCCGCGAGCGCTGACGAGGAAAGAGCCCGCCGCCCTCTCCGGCGGATTCAATTCGTCGCTGGATTCTTTTATCGGCAAGGTTGAATCTAAGGACGCCGACGCAGGTGGTGCCCGGTAACAGCGCGCCCGTCACCTGAGGTCAGTCAATCATCTCCCGCGCGATGAAGGGAGTCGAGATTTCCACAATCTTATCGTCCCCTATGTCACCCTGTTCCGGTGCGATAATTCCCGGCTGGCCGACCTCCTCGAACTTGACGGTGACATGTATGTGCGAAGACCCGCGATAAACAAACTGCTGCTGCGTCCTGGTGAAAATCCCGCCCTGCGCTCTGAATACTTTCATCAGCTCGCGGCGCGTCATCCCGACCTTGATGGTCTCTATCTCCACCAGGCTACTCTCCATCCAGTTCCTGAGATCGCACGGTTCCTGCCGCGCGGCGGAAGGCAAAGCGGAAATGACGAAGGCCAACGAACAAAGCCCCGCCAGGAGCAAAACACTCCATCTTCTCTTCATCGCCGACGCTCCTCTCTACGGTGAATTGCTTTTTGAACTACCTGCTCAGACGATGTGACCGACCAGGTCGTATTCATGCGCTTCCGTTATCAGCACGTTGACGAACTGGCCCGGCACGGGCTCGAAACCTTCCGGGGCATCGTTGATGAGGACGCAGCCGTCTATGTCCGCGGCCTGCGTCTCCAGGCGTCCCTGCCACAACAAATCGGTCTCTTTGGCCGCGCCCTCGAAGAGGACTCTTTCAATCGAGCCGACACGCGCCCGGTTGCGCTTGCGGGAGATTCGCGCCTGCTCCTTCATCAGGCGGGCGCGGCGGCGCGCGGCCACCTTCGCCTCCACCTTGTCCGGCAGATCGAAGGCTGGCGTCCCCTCCTCGTCCGAGTAGGTGAAGACGCCGACGCGGTCAAACTCCACGTTACGGACAAAGGTCAGCAACTCCTCGAAATCCTCTTCCGTCTCGCCTGGGAATCCGGTGATGAAAGTCGTGCGGACGGCGATTCCGGGTACGCGCTCGCGCACGCGCTCGATCAATTTTTCGAGACTTGAGCGTGTGCCGCCGCGCTTCATCAACTTGAGAACGTTGCGGGACGCGTGCTGCAAGGGCATGTCCAGATACTTGACGGCCTTCGGCTCCTCACGGAGCACGTCCAGGAAGGCATCGGAGATGTGCGTCGGGTAGGTATACATCACGCGCACCCATTCCAGCCCGTCCAGATGTGAAAGCTCGCGCAGCAGTTGTGCCAGCGCGTCCCGCTCGCCTAAGTCTTCGCCGTAGCGGGACGAATCCTGTGCCACCAGCACGATCTCTTTGACGCCTTTCTGTGCCAAATCCTCCGCCTCCTTCATCACAGAGCCGAAGCGGCGGCTGCGGAAATGGCCGCGCATCTGCGGGATGAAACAGAAGGCGCAGGGGCGGTCGCACCCTTCGGCGATCTTGATGAAAGCTGTGTAGCCGGGCGTAGCCAGCACGCGCGGCGTGGATTCGTCGTAGAGGTAGGTGGCGCTCTGATTGCCGAGCGGCAGCACGGGAAGCGAGCGCGTGTTCACCTTGTCGTCGCAGACGCGCGTGATCTCTTGAATCTGATTCGTCCCGATGAAGGCGTCCACCTCCGGCATCTCCGCACGCAGGTCGTCGCGGTAGCGCTCGACCAGGCAGCCAGCGACGACGAGGCGCTGCGCCTTCCCTTCGGTCTTCAGGCGCGCAGCCTCCAGGATGGCGTCAATCGATTCACGCTTCGCCGACTCGATGAACCCGCACGTGTTGACCACCAGCGTGTCAGCCTCGCTCGCGTCCGTCGTAATCTCGTAGCCATTCTCGCGAAGCTGGCCCATCATCACTTCGCTGTCCACCAAGTTCTTCGGACAGCCCAGACTAATAAAACCTATCTTTTTCATAAAAAGTACTGAGTACTGAGTACTGAGTAAATGAAAGTTTTTAACTCAGTACTCAGTACTCATCACTGCTTTCCTTCTATATTTGATAGCCATTCTTCGATCCTGGCGCGCTCGGTTGGTGAGAGGCTCTCGTCGCCGAAGCGGACGCGGTTATAGGCGCGCGTGATGTGGAGCGCCTCTGGCATTTGGGTCGCGGAAGCGAACTCCAGCGGGGTCTCTCCTGCCGCTCGCCGGAGGCCGCGCGTGGCCAAAGCCTTCGTCATTCGCTCGTAAAATTCTACGACCGAAGCGCGCCCGCCCTCCACCTGACGGCGCTTGAAGATGTGCCAGAACCCTAAGCGGCGGACTCTTTTCACCAGCAGCACCAGGCCGATTACCAGCCCGAGCAAAAGAAGCCCGAGCAGGACT
>DATEMM010000472.1:0-8788 GCA_035275605.1 Pyrinomonadaceae bacterium | reverse complement strand
GTCGATGCAACTGCCGGCGGCCAGGAGAAAGCGGCGGCGCAGGTCTTCGTCGTGAATCGCGCCTGCGGCCATGGAGATTTCGCCGGAGACTGTATGAAGAGCGCGCCGCTCCTGCTCGACCTGATCAGCAATCTCTGTCTGTGCCAGGGCGCGCTCCGCCCGGACGGTCTTCGGGTCAATGCGAAACTCTATGAAGGTGACGACGGCCTGGCCGAGCAGGGAATTGAGGCGGAAAAGCAACTGGCCGCTGACGGCTTCGAGCTGTTTCTGCCAGGTCGCGTCCGCGACCGCGACGATCAGAGTTTTGCGGTAGAGGCGAAACGGGACGGCTTGCGTGCGCAGGCCCTCGCCCGCGACTCTCCGCCAGGCGACCAGCGCGGCTGCCTCCAGAACTTCTTCCGTCTCGCCCGCCGCGCGCAGCAGCTTCGGCAATGTTCGGATCAGGTCATCCACGATTCGATTTTGGATTGCGGATTTCGGGTTGCGGATTTAATCTGCTTTTCAATCCGCAATCCGCAATCTAAACTCCGCAATTGATGGAGTGTAATGGAAACCGAGCGCGGGCCACAAGCTGAGGCGGCGCTCCAAACAGAGGACGAAAACTCTTGATGATGGAGAAGCTCTTACTGGCTTCGGGCAGCCCGCGCCGCGCGGAAATCCTGCGCGCCGTCGGCTGGGAGTTCGAGGCCCTGGCCGCCGACATAGACGAAACGCTCGCTCCGGGCGAGAGTGCCGAAGTGGCGGTCGAGCGCCTCGCGCTGGGGAAGGCCGAAGAGGCTGCGAGGCGGCAGCCGTCCCCTCTGGTGCTCGGCGCGGACACGATTGTCCTGGTCGAAACGGAAATTCTAGGCAAGCCGCGCGACGACGAGGACGCGCGGCGAATGCTGCGACTGTTGAGCGGCAGGTGGCATGACGTTTTGACGGGCGTGGCCCTGTTGCGGGCCGGGAATGATGGCCTTCGCCGCGCAGTCGGTCACGAAAGAACGAGCGTGCGCTTCGGCCATTTGTCTGAGGCGGAGATTGACTGGTACGTCGAGAGCAAGGAACCGGCGGATAAGGCAGGCGCTTACGCCATACAGGGGCGCGCCGCCCTCTTCATAGAAGAGGTGAGGGGCGATTACCTGAACATCGTCGGGCTGCCCGTCCGGCTGGTTTACAAACTGGCCCATGACCTCTAGCAAGTCCCCGCTGCCCGGCTGCCGCAACTCACCTCTTGAGAAAAGGTCGGCCACTTTAAGAGTAGCCGACCTTTTCATGCTTGTTTGAGTTTTCCGGAACTCTCAGGGTTTGTTGATGACGGCTTCGAGCGGCTGCGCGAGCTGCTTGACGAGGTCCCCCTCCGGGTCCAGGCCGCCGATGGGCGCGCCCGCGGCGTTGCCCTGCTTGTCCAGGATGACGAGCGCCGGGAGCTGGTCAATTTTCAACTGGCGCGAGACCTTGCCATCTGGGTCGCGCAGCACGGTCACGTCCAGCCCGTACTTCTTGGAGAAGGCGCGCAACTGCTCGTCCGAGGCGTAATTCTTCGATTTGGGCGATTCGGAGTCCGTGCTCACCCAGTAGACGACGACGCCGCGCTCGGAGTACTTGTCGGCGAGCTTGCGTATCCCCTGAAGCTGCGTGCGCGAGAGCGGCAGCCAGCTCGCGCCGAAGGCCAGCACGACGATCTCGCCGTGCAAACTGTCGGAAGAGACGGTCTGCCCGTCTATCGAGCGGAGGGAAAACTCTACGGCCTGCGGCGCGCTCATGGGTTTCCGCGCAGTGGAAGCGCCGGAGGCTAGGGGCAACATCACGGACAGGGTCGCTGCGGCGAAAGCCTTGCGACTTCTCAGAAACATTATCTTCTCCTTTTCGCCACTCCGGCGGCCGACGCACACGGCAAATCTTTTGCCGCTGGCCGCGCGCCCGAATTTTTTGGAGAGGCGTCTCATACCAGCCGATTAGATGAGGGCTCAGGGCCTCCGGTTGGATGACGAAAAGCGGCTCGGCTGCCGGCTTTCGGTTAAAAACAGGTAATGCCCGTGCCGGTCTCTCTCATTAACTGGCCACCGGCCGCTGATTACTGCTTGCCCGGCGGCTCGGTTCCGAAGACCTCCAGGTAAAGGGCGCGGTAATCATCCCACGTATCCATGTCCCGCACAACGTAGGGCGAAGCCACTGGAACGCGCCGCACAAACTCCCGGTTACGCTCAAAGAGAGCGCGCAAGCCGCGCTGCGGGTCGAGTTCAGACAATTCCCGGCGAAAGCTGAGATCGATCAGAACCGGGTGCCCGCCGCGCCCGTCATGCTCTGGCACAATGAGGCGCGCGCCCTTGAGCGCACGCTCGGCGATTAGAAGACGAATCACTTCCGGGGGAATTGCAGGCTGGTCTACGAGCGCGATCATGACGGCCTCGGCCCGTGGGGAAATCTGCTCGGCACCGAGCGCGATGGAAACGCCCATCTCGCTTTCGGCCTCAGCGTTGACCGCGAAACGAATTGGCAGGTGTGCCAGCTTCCCGCGCATCTCCTCTGCGCGGTGGCCGACGACGACCACAATCTCCTCGACCCCGCCTTCCAGAAGATTAGCAATGCAGGCTTCGACCACCGAACGCTCGCCGAAGGGCAGCAGGGGCTTAAACGCGCCCATGCGCCTGGAGCGCCCAGCGGCTAGGAGGATGGCGGCAATTGCGTTCACCTTAGATAGTGGTCAGTGGTCAGTGGCCGGTGGTCAGTTAAAGAAAGGCCATGAACAGCATCGAGTTTCTGCTCTCTACTGACCACTGACCACCGACCACTGACCACTGCTATTGACCACCGACCACTGATGACTACTGCTCGCGCAGTTCTTCGAGGGCGCGCAGGACGTAGGGCCGCGCCATCTGCTTGCGCCAGTTCATCAGGAAATCCGTGTTGTCGAGCGGGCGCGCTTTCATGTAGCAGCTCTCGGCAGCCGCGCGCATGCGCTCTTCGTCGAGCGGTGCGCCGATCAGGGCAGCCTCGGCCTCCTTGACCTCTACGGGGGCCGGGGCGATTCCGCCCAGGATGAGCTTCGCGTCCTGCACCACCCCATCTTCATTCAAGTCAAGGCGCGCCGCCACGCCGAGCACCGGAAAATCGAAAGCGCCGCGCCGTCGCAGCTTCTTGTAGGTCGCACGCCAGCCGTTGGTCGGGGGAAGGTGAATCTCCGTGAGCAACTCGTCGGGCCGCTTGTGCAGGTAATTAATCCCGTCGTCGTTATAGAGGCCGGCCGCGTCCACCAACCGCTCGCCGACTGTGGAGACGAGTTTGACGCGAGCGCCGATGGCCACCATCAGGGGCACCAGGTCGGCAGACTGCACGGCCCAGCACTTGGAGCTTCCGGGCGCGACCCAGCAAATCTCGCCGTCCTTCTTCATGCAGAAGTTGATGCCCTTGCGCCACTCGTAGTTCTGGTCGTAGTAGTTGCAGCGAGTGTCCAGCAGGAGGTTGCCGCCAATGGTCCCCATGTTCCGCAGGATGGGCGTGGAGATGGTGCGCGCCGCACGCGCCACGAACGGGTAGTCGCGGTTGATGACGGCGTGCTCGCAGATGTCTGTCAGGGAAACGCTTGCGCCGATAATTAAGCCGCTTCGGCCATCGCCCGTAATCCGGTTTAGTTCTTTGAGGCGCGCGATTGAAATGACGGTACGGGGCGTCTGCTGCCGCCGCTTCATGTTCGGGTAGAGGTCCGTGCCCCCTGCGACAAACTGCGCCGACGGGCCACCGTCGCCCATCATCCGCACCGCGTCCGCGATTTCCAGCGGGACGAGGTAAGAGAATTTCGGAAGTCTCATCATAAGCTTTTATCCTAAAATCCTACTCAAGATTCTTGTAAACGTTACTAAGTTCAGTAAAAAATGCTTCGCGCTTAGTATCAAGGTCTTCCTTGTACTTATTTAGCAATTGAACGGTGACATTTCTTTTAATAACAACCTCATCCCTATAAATCGTCGCGTGCCCTCCATATTCTCTAAGGAGCTTTTGGCATTTCACTTCACCGATGAGTAATAATTTCACCTCAGCGTTTATTAATTCTTTAAATGAGTCTATGAGTTCAGATCGAAGTTTCGTAAGTTCTATTCGGACTTCATCAGTCATTTGCTCTGTAGGTGGTGTAAACTTGAGCCAGTTGAAAACGAACGCCCAGTGCTTAAGAGCCACTTGATTAAAAGTTCCGACCTGTTCGGCAATTGTTTCAAGCATATCTCTTCGCCGTTGTGCTCGCTCCTTCTCTGCGGTCTTATCATGGTTCAGCTTAGCCACCCAATAAGCAGCTAATCCGCTAATAAGGGCTCCCAGCCCAATTTTAACAGCGGTATCTAAAACATCGATTGGTGCAACCATAAGGTAAGCTTCGTATCTACCGTTGCACTATTCCTATCTTATTCAAAAAGCACAAGACAGAGCTCTTATGAATGCACGGCCACGCGCGGCATCTCACGTCCATCCCCGCCTTCGTCCGGCGTCTGCACTTTCAGAGGTTCAGGCCATTCAACCTCGGGGACGCGCTTCGGCCCGAAGCGGCCCTCGCGTCCCTTAGCCTTCTCGCGCAGCGCCGTCAGGACTTTCTCGGGTGTGATGGGCACTTCGTCTATGCGGACGCCGACGGCGTCGTAGACTGCATTGGCGACCGCAGGCATGATGGGAAGGAGCGGCCCCTGCCCGACCTCCTTTGCGCCGAACGGGCCGTTCGGGTCCGCGTCCTCGATCAGGTAAGTGATGACGTCGCACATCTCAAGCGTCGTCGGGCTCTTGTATTCCAGCAATGAAGGGAACTTGTGCACGACGTTGCGGTTCGCGCGGTAGGTCATCTCCTCCATCAGGGCCTCGCCCAGCCCCATGTAGACGCTCCCTTCGACCTGCCCCATGACTAGCACGGGGTTGATGCTCTGACCTATATCGTGGCCTATGTAGACGCGCTCGACCGTCACAATCCCTGTCGCCGCGTCCACGTCCACCTCCGCGACCGCCGCCGAATAGCTGTAGGCCGGCGACGGGCCCACACCTGCGCCCTTGTATCGTCCGGGCGAGCGCGGCGGCGTGTAGGAGCCGACCGTGCCGATGGTGCCGAACTTGGATTCGGCCAGGACGACCGCCTCCGCGAACGCGACGCCCACCTCCGGGTTCTCCACGTCGAAGACGCGGCGCTCGCCGAAGGAAAGATTCTCGACTGGCACAGAAAGCTTCTCTCCCACGGCCATCGTCAGAAGCTCGCGCGCACGCTCGGCTGCCTGGAGCGCGGCGTTGCCCGTCATCAGTGTGACGCGGCTCGAATAGCTGCCGAGGTCAACGGGCGTCAAATCCGTGTCGGCCGTAACGACCCGTATGTCGAACGGGTCAATCCCCAAGACTTCCGCCACGATGTAGGCGAGGATGGAGTCTGACCCCTGGCCTATGTCCGTCGAGCCACACTGGATGCAAACGCCGCCCTGCCGGTCCAGCCGTAACTGCACGCCGGAGTGCGGCATGTTGTTCCAGTAGATGGGGAGCCCAGCCCCGCAGATGTACGAGCTGCACGCCAGCCCTATGCCCTTGCCCTCGGGCAGCTTTCTGTTCTTCCGGTCCCAGTTGGAAAACTTGTTCTTCCAGTCAGAACCTTCGACCACTTTGTCAATACACTTGCCCAGTCCCATAGAACCCACGCGCAGGTAGTTGGCCGTGACGGAGAAGGGAGGGACGAGATGGTTGCGCCGAATCGCGGCCGGGTCTAGTTTTAACTCTTCCGCGATTTTGTCTAGCTGCACTTCGAGTGCGAAGCGCGGCTGCGGCGTCCCGTGCCCGCGCTTAGGGCCGCACGGCGGCTTGTTGGTGAAAGCGCGCAGGCCGCGGAACTTGTAGCGCGGGACGTTGTAGGTGACTGTCTGGAGCGCGCCCGTGTAGAAGGTCGAGGCCACGCCGTAAGAGCCGTAAGCCCCGCCGTCCAGGAACGATTGAAAGTCCATCGCCGTAATCGAGCCGTCCTTTTTCACGCCCGTCTTGATCTTCATCAGGACTGGGTGACGCCCGCGGTGGCAGTAGAAGACCTCCTCGCGCGTCAGGGTCACTTTGACGGGACGACCTGTCATCATGGAGAGCTTGGCAACTACTATCTCGTGATTGAAGGGGTCGGATTTTCCGCCGAAGCCGCCGCCGTTCGGCGTGGCTATGACGCGGACGTGGCTCGCGGGCAGTTCCAGTGTCTTGGCCAGCGCGCGGTGAACGTAGTGCGGGGTTTGCGTGGAACTCCAGAGGGTGAGTTTCCCGTCCGCGTCGAAATGAGCTACCGCCGCGTGCTGCTCCATGGGCAGGTGCGTGTTGCCCTCGAAGAAGAGGACGTCTTCGCGTACTAGGTCGGCCTCACTGAAGCCCTCATCCAGGTCGCCGAATTCGAGCGAGACTTTCTTGTGGACGTTTGCGCCGTCGCCGTAATCGTGTATGCGCGGCTCGTCCACCATCACGGCCTCTTCGATGTTCGTGATGGTTTGAAGTTTCTCGTACTCGACTTCGATCAAATTCATTGCGTCAAACGCAGTATCTTCGTCGAGCGCCGCGACCGCCGCCACTGGGTCGCCGATGAAGCGGACTTTATCCAGGCAGAGCGGGTGCTCGTCCTGGCTGACGGGGAGGATGCCGTAGGGGATGGGCAAGTCTTTGCCCGTGATGACGGCGACGACGCCAGGGAGCGCCAGCGCCTTCGACGTGTCGATGCCGAGGATGCGTGCGTGCGGCTCCGTAGAGCGCAGGATTTTGCAGAAGAGCATGCGCGGCAGAACTATGTCGTCGGCAAATTTGGTTTGCCCGGTACACTTGGCGCGCGCGTCAACCTTGCGAAACGGCTTGCCGATGACTTTCAGCGGCTGACCGTTCTTATCTTTCCCGTTCTTTGTCATAAGAATGTATAAGGAACCACGGATGGACAGAGATAAACGCAGGTAATTGTTTTTGATTTCATACGCGTATCTCCAGGCGTTCACCTGCGGCCACTTTTAATCGTACCCGTAAATAGTCTCTTTAACCGGCTCGGCTTCCTCGCCTCTCATCCTGGCCGCCGCC
Organism: Pyrinomonadaceae bacterium; assembly: GCA_035275605.1. Lineage (GTDB taxonomy): Bacteria > Acidobacteriota > Blastocatellia > Pyrinomonadales > Pyrinomonadaceae > QHXM01. The sequence goes on along the minus strand of DATEMM010000472.1, from coordinate 1,759 downwards.
AGCTCGACCGCCTCGTAGATTTTCAGGTAGCCGGTGCAGCGGCAGAGATTGCCGGAGAGCGCCTCTTTAATCTCGTCGCGGCTCGGCTCAGGCTTAGTCTTCAACAGCTCTTTGGCGACGAGCAGAAAGCCCGGCGTGCAGTAACCGCACTGCGCCGCGCCGAGGTCCGCGAAGGTCTCCTGCAAGGGGTGAAGCCCTTCGGCCGTGGCCATGCCTTCGACGGTTTCGACCGCGCGCCCTTCGGCGTCCAGGCCGAGCATCAGGCAGGAGAGAATCGAGCGGCCGTCAACCAGCACGGCGCACGTCCCGCACTCGCCAAGCTCACAGCCGTGCTTGGTCCCCATCAACCCTAAGTCTTCGCGCAGGACTTCGAGCAGCGTCTTGTGCGGGGCAAAAGCGACCTCCGCGGGCTCCCCGTTCAAAGTTAATTCGATATGAGCTTTCATACGGGTAAATAGTAAATGGTAAATGGTGAATAGACAAAAGCAGCGCGTCTATTCACCATTCACCATTTGCTATTCAAGATTTACGAGTTGTCCGGTGAGCCGCCGTTCTTTTTCCGGTTGAGCACCATGTTGTCTATCAGGCGGGTCTTGCCGAGGTGAACCGCCAGGGCTATGAGCACCGTGCGGTCGTCCAGCTTTTCAATGTTTTCGAGCGTGTCGGCGTCCGTCACGGTGATGTAGTCCAGGCGCGCCAGCGGCTCATTGGCCACAATGGCCCTGACCGTCTCGGCCAGGCGCGAGCCGCTGCGCTCGCCAGCCTTGTAAGCCTCCTTGGCGCGCACGAGCGCCCTGTGAAGAACGATCGCCGCACGCCTTTCGTCTTCCTTGAGGTAGGCATTGCGCGACGAGAGCGCGAGGCCGGACTCTTCGCGGACCGTGGGGAGAACGACTATCTCCGTTTCGAAAGCCAGATCGCGCACGAGGCGCTTGACGACGAGCGTCTGCTGCGCGTCCTTCTGCCCGAAGAAGGCGAAGTCCGGGCGGACTATGTTGAGCAGGATGGTGACGACCGTGGCCACGCCGCGAAAGTGGCCAGGACGCGAGACGCCCTCCATCTGTTCGGAAAGACCACTGACCGTCACGTAGGTCGAAAAGTCCTTCGGGTAAATCTCCTCTATCGAGGGCGCGAAGATGTAGTCAACGTTGTAGTCGGTCAGCATCGCCGCGTCCTTCGTCAGGTCGCGCGGGTAGCGGTCATAGTCCTCGTCGAGCGAGAACTGCGTCGGGTTGACGAAGACCGAGACGACCACTATGTCACACATCCGGCGCGCCTCGCGGACCAAGCTCAGGTGCCCGTCGTGCAGCGCACCCATCGTCGGCACGAGCCCGATTGTCTGATCCTGTTCGCGGCGCACCTTGCGCGCGACCGAACTCATGCGTTGACGACGATTGATGATTTCCATAAGGCAGTGGTCAGTGGTCAGTGGTCAGTGGTCAGTTGGCAATCAGTTTTCACTGACCGCCGACCACTGGCCACGGACTACTGCTTTTTCACTTCTTTGTCAGGCTTGATGTCGAGTTCCTTGGCGGCCTCGGCGGGTAGGCCGTAGGACTCTGCTTCGGATGGGTAAGCCCCGGCGCGCACGTCTTCGGCCCAGCGGCTGATGGCGTCCGTCATGGCCCCTTTCAAATCGGCGTACTGGCGGACGAAGCGTGCCGTCTTGCCGAAGACGAGGCCGAGGAGGTCGTGTATGACTAGCACCTGTATGTCGCAGTGCTGGCCGGCGCCGATGCCTATGGTCGGAATCTTGACG
>DATEMM010000471.1:0-18177 GCA_035275605.1 Pyrinomonadaceae bacterium | reverse complement strand
AATTCCAGCGGAGGCTTCTTCTTCATCTGGACACTGATCGCGCTTGGGCTTACCGGACTCTTCTCCGTCATCCTCTCGGTGCGCGGACTGTGGAGCCTGCCATGGCGCCGGTCCCAGCAGTCCAACAAACCGATTGTGTATTGAGCCTGTCAGTGTGATAGTTCCGCGAGCGTGTCGCTAACAATCTGATTCGCCATCCTCGCCCGAACCTCTTTTCTTTTATCAGTGCCCAGCCATTTACGAATAACAACTCCATTTCGGTCGATCAGGATGTGCGATGGAAGTACCACCGTGTAGAGTGCATCTACTGGAGGCTTGTCTGTCGCCCATAGATAAGCGGGAGCGCTTATTCCGAGCGACCTGATATATTTTGCGAAGTCCTGCTGTTTCTGCCTTGTTGTAACAGATACGAAGCAATACTGTACCCCCGCTGGCACGACGCGGTCTCGAATGTCCCGCATTTGATCTGATGCAACTCGACATGCTCCACAAGCTGGATCAACAATCGTGACTATCGTAAATTGGCTGTTGATGGCATTCGCGAGAGTCGTCCCGTCGGAATCCTCTAATAACGCTATGTTGATCCGCTCTCCTATTTCAGGGCCGTTCCCGCTACCATCCTCGCTAAGATTTGCCGCAAAGTCGAAGCCTCCATTAGTTCGAGCGTTGGATGTGTAAAACAACTTCAGCAGTAATGAGGTGCTGAACATCGCCAGGAGGAAAACTCCTACGCCAGTTATGAGCAGCAAGGCCTTTCTTCCTGGCCGGAACAAGCTATTGAGAATCATTGCTTTTAGCCTCAACTAATGCAGTTTTATTACGATTAGAATAGGTTCGCATCTCCTCAAGGCACGCGCTAAGGATAGCCAGGCGCACGCGGGCACGATCAGTCGGAGACTGTATTGATGAAGTGGCTTGTAGTACGCCAAGCTCATCCACCTCAAGAATGGAAGCTGGAATCTTAAGTGGTTCGCTTTGCCATAGATCCCCAATTCCAGACGTAGCTTCGGCATCTTGACTTGAAGTAGATTTCGGTTGTTCGACGCGGTTGATGGCCGTGACCATTTCGCGGAACACCTCAGGAGCATCGGTAGGCAAATGCTTCACGTATAGATCAACGAGAATTGGATACCAAAGATGCTTATTGGGTACGTCAGCACTTGCTAATCCGTTTCGCCCTTCCCTGAAGAGTTCAATCGCTCTTGCCACGTCTCCGTTCGCGGCGAGGTACTTTGCGACCACTATTTTAACGAGAGGACGTAGATTTACGGGTGTAGCGTCAATGACTTTTTGCATTGCCGGATGGTCATTCTGTTTTAAATATGCAATCGCACTTGAGGAGGCGAAGTCCCAGCGCCAGTTCGCCCACGCATCGCCGATCTCGTTGCGGAGCTCGCTATTGATGCCGTCAAGTATGGCGACAGCCTGATCGAACTTCTGCTGTTGGGCCGAGAGATTTATCGCGCGCGATATGTAATCGGCGCGATTCTTCAAGTCAGGTATTCTCTCGGCGGCTCTAAGTGTTTCGTCGGCGGTCTCCAACGGGGTCTCGCGTTGAGACGATTCCTCTACACGCGGTCGGGGAGGCTGAGAAGAAGCGAGCTGACATTTCGTTAATACGACACTGACAGCGGAGGCACGTTGAGGAAGCAATCGGAAGAACTCATTTTGTAAAGGCGAGACGCTGAGAGCTAGCTGACACGTCAATCGTTCTTCCGCGGGAGAGGTAAAAGCCCGCAACAGGTGAGATGCGATCACATTAAGTAGGTTCCGACGCAACTCGTCCGCCGGTACTGGCTTTGAGAGGGATGCGGAGACGGTTTGAGGATACGCAGCATACATTAACGCCGTAAGTAGATTGAAATCATATGTCGTCCGCGAAGCGACAAGCATCTCGGTGAACAGCGCGTCAGCAAGTTTGCCGTCGCGCGAGCGCAGTTTCCAAAGTAGAACGTTGTAGCCATACGTTCTGCCCGCGCGAAGCGACCCAATGGCTAATTCGACAGCAAAGTGCGGATCGGTCTCAAGGGCCGTCAAGGCAGCATCCAGAAGCGCGCGTGCGTTCTCCGTCCGCCCGGTTTGTCTGTCATCATCTGGTGCGGATGTTAGTAAATCTGAAAGCTTCGTGCCTAGCTTCTTATCTTTGGGAGCAATTATACCCAGTAAAGAGCGTAACACGCTGAAGCGACGCTGTTTTGCTGGAAGACCTTCTTGATCGGGCGCAATTGCCAAATCAGAAACCGCCCTTTCAAACCAGGCGCGAGCCTTCTCAGGATCGTCTTTCCACCATAACGCTCCAAGCTGGGCCAATAGTAAGGGACGTTCCGGGCCGGAGAGTGTCGTTGCGTCGTTGAGGAAGCTGTCTGTGATAATGTGAGCGCGTAAAGACCAGGGATTCGGAACTTTCTGTTCTTGCTGCGCCACTGCTATTGATGCTTGTAGGCACACTGCCAGCAATATGCAGATGCTCGTCCGGCATAGAGATATTCTCATCATTACCTCCCTTAGCCCTAAGCGGTAGGTTCGAGGTTGGTTCAAGTTTGTGCCAACCTCGAACCCTATCCACCATATCTTAGTCGTTCTCGCACTGCATAAGAGGGGGACACCCTTTTCCACTGAACCTGCATGTATAGGTGCAGTCGGCGCACTTCTTAACGCACCCATTAGCGGTACACAAGCCTCCGCCCTCAATTTGGAATGACTCGACAGGGCATGTCCATCCGCCACCGCTGTCTCCTGAGCCACCATCCCATGGGTCGTATTCATAAAAGGGGACTTGTGCAAAGCTGGCCTGTTGACCAATACTGATCCCCACAAGAACGCCACCTATTGCGGAGAAGAGCACTATTAAGCGCAAGAGTTTTGAAGCTTTGTTTACCATCGTTTTCCTCCTATAGGGAGTCGCCAAGGTTTTGAAAATGAGCCAATAGTGGTCTATTGGCTATGAGCATAAATTCTCATTTACCGTTTGAGCCACAGACTTTTTAGCTTCTATCTCGTAGAGAGCAGGGCTACAACAAAGATCACTGCGAGATTGGCCGCACTTCGATTTTCTGGGTGAAGCTCTTAAATATCTGTGTCGGCGATGGGATCAGCCTCCGGCCCACGATTGAGAACTGGGCCAGAAAATACTTGCAAGGCGATTGAACGACTGATTGAGATTTCGCAAGAGCGGAACTCGTTGAGGAGTGAAGGCTCATGCTACTGGATCGCGAGGTGGGGCATATATACTCCGCGACTCCCGGCGAGTCAAGAGTTTTCTTATGGCCAAAATGATGATTTCTTGGTCAATCTGAGGATTACTGAAGACCTTTAAAGAAAAGTGAAATTGCGAGTAAAGCAGTGATACAACAGTGATACAAATGAAAACGGGCAGCTAACAAGCTGCCCTTAAACCATTGATTTTATGGAGGCGGCGATCGGAATCGAACCGATGAATAAAGGTTTTGCAGATAAGGTGGGTGGCTTCAATTGAGTGCGGTCAGTTCAGAATCTATTAGACAGCGAAAGTGTTCAATAGCTTGGTGCTTTTTATTAACCTTATCAGGTTTGGTATGAGGGTCTTCTTCATCTCGGTATTTCAAATTTAAAATAGCTTCACTGTGAGCATTAAAGTCCCAATTTCTCGCTCGCCTTCCAGAAGCAGTAATATGCCAATAAGGATAGTAGTTACCGAGAGCAATGATTTCCTGCGTGATATCAAGGCGGGTATTTGATTTGAAGATCATAAGCCCCTTCAAGTATGAGCTTGAAATGACTCGTTAGAGACAACCCGGATTTGATTCATTTCACTAAATAATGGTTGATTATATCAAACCCGTCTTAATATATGAATTTAGCTATTACTGAATAAGGCATCCCACCGGCTTACAGAATCGCGCCATAAGCTTGTTGGAGTAAAGGAGATGATATTTGATATCCCTTTAAAGTACCACCCGTCTTACGGCGCGATTCTGTGAGTAATATGTCTCTTTATTGAAAGTTTTCAACCCAAAGTTTCAGTTCTTGTTCAAAGAGCTCGCGAACCTGCTCGGTCCCATTGATTGCGACCTCTGCGTCTTTCTTCGATCTGGTCAGCTTGTAGCTAACAGCCCTTTTGAACATGGTAGGGTTATTGATTTCAGCCCTTGTAGCTCTGGCAATGCGGGTTGAGTCTCTACCTTGGCGAATTTCTTTATAGTAAAAGGCCCGCCCGTCAGGGTTGTTGCGCTCCTTCGACACTATGCCTGAGAAATTATCTTCTACGATTCTTTTAACTTCATGGGGTGTCATTTGATCATCTTCACTTTCTTCAAAAGGGATTGGTAGAGAGCAAGTAGAATATGTTCTAAATGATGAAGTGTGGCCGGCGCAACAAGTTTTCAAAGTAGCCGTTCAGAACACCACTTTCAGAATTACACTTCTACAAAGTCACTCTGAAGTGGCCATTCCAGAAGGACACACTCAGAGATACACCTCCAATAGATCTTCCTAGTAATAGCTCTAACTAAAGTTAATCTTGGAAGGGAGTTTTTTTAGTGATAAGCTCCCCTTGTCGCGTTAGATATCTTTCACCTCTCAAAGTCTGAAAGGTCAAGCTTTCGTATTATCCTTATACCTTCACTAAGGAGCCTTATGAAGTCACACCACGCATGCTCATTAATTATTGTCCCTCTTTTCCTGCTTCTTTCGATCTCAACTTCAGCTCAGACATCCCCTCCAATAGAAAAACAAGATTCCTGTCCCCAAACTTCCGTTCTACCTGCTCGACTATTCGGATTAACTATCGATAAGGTCGCGGACAACAAAAAAGATAAATCAAAAAGAATCAGAGAGAGCCTTCTTGAACAGTTGGAGTTCATCAAGGCGCATAGCCCAGGCAAACCCTTGCCGATTGTCAGAATAGTGCTTGATGTAGGTAACGCCAAACAGACCGGGACCGTCATGGGCGAGTACGTGGATATTATAAAGGAGATAAAGGGAAAAGGACTCGCCTATGTAATGGCCGAGGTCATGGATTCAAACTATTTCCACTTCTGCACCAAGAAAGGCAAGGGAGCGGATGAGCAGTGCTATGTGGAGCGAACCAAGAACTACCTTGATGCCCTTGGTCAATGCGTAGACATCTGGGAGATAGGGAACGAGATTAACGGCCAGTGGGCAGGAGGAGAAGAAGGTGAGTTGTCCGGTGACCGTGCGCCCACAACGAAACAGGCGGCTAGGATGGACGCTAGAGATTCCGTCATCCGGCAAGTCAAAGCCGGCTATGATTTCCTAGAAGGGAAGGGCAAACTGACGGCCGTAACTTTCTATTTCAATGATGATGGTGAAAGGCACAGCTGGTCTGAAGAAGGTGATGATTCAGAGTACAGCATGAAGAAATGGTTGCAAGACAATAAGGGTAAATTTCCAGGAGTGGATTACGTCTTCATCAGCTTCTACCCGGACGACAACTTTGCTCCCGGCCCTCGGGAAGGAGAGCGTACTCGCATCACTCCGAGCCCGGAGAAGTGGGCTGAGATATTTAAACAGATCAAGGACGACTATCAGAGCGCGCAAGTTGGGTTTGGAGAAGTGGGCGCACAGTGTAAATATAAGAAAGAGGGAAGTTGTGTGGTGCTTGAAGACGAAGATAATAGTGAATGTAAGGATAGAGAGTGTAACTGTTGTCTGTCAGCGCAGAGGGATTATATCCGAGAGTATTATCAAGACCTAGACGCTAAAATACGGGCGGCGTTAAAAGCTAATTATGAGCCGAGCTACGAGAAAGCTTTTGTGGGCGGTTATTTTTACTGGCATTTTAACAGCGACGTTATAAATAAATTCGCCGATGCTAAGAAGGTAAAAAAAACCAAAGAGAGGCAGTCGCTTGAATTACAGCCTGCTGCTACCCGCCAAACGCTAGTAGATGCCTATGAGACCTGGAAATAAAGGCAGGAAATATTTGCTCTTCTATCCGGTTGTTATAAGAATAAAAGAGCCATCATCCGCTTTTTTTTATATTTAGAAGGACCGCCACCGCCACAGTACTTTGGGTTCTTTAAATCACTCGGCGCGGTGTAAAGCGTTATTGCCGTGTAACCCTCCGCGAGGCCTTCCTCTATTCTAAACTTACCGCTGCTCAGGGCTTATAATTTTCAATTATCCGTTGTTTAGTAATAAATTTACCGCCAACAACATTGCCTGGATATACTTGTACTATACGAAAAAGTAAGTTCTGAAATACATTAAGGACAGAAGGTCGTAATTGAGCTCTGTTCCTTAGTCTAGGTTGTAGTTGTGGCTGGGTCCAAACAGTTACTCTCTTCTGAGATAAATCAAGGAATGCAGGCTTCCTTGAGCCTACGTGGGATGCCCACCTTTTCTGAAGACGTTTCCATTCTAAGAAAAACGGTTCCAAGCGTATTTCTATATCCTTATCCTTCGGTAAACTCCATATAGGTTGACCACCTTTATATTCCAAATAAGGGTTCTTGAAAAAATAAAGATTATCGACAATCTGGTTGGCATCGACGATCCAAATCATATTTCTGTAAAAGTCCTCCCGCTCCCAAATTTCCTCAGGTGAAATTGGAGAGTGTTGGAGTTCAATTACGATTCCTGACTTTCCAACAATGTCTGCGCGATGGGGAGGAATAACAACTTCACAATTCTCTTTTCCAAACTGCCTCTTCCAGTCCGCGTGCCATTCTGTTTCAGGCTCATACCAATCATCGCAATCACGCCGTCCTCTATGTGCCCAATGATTTATGTTGATTTGTCCACACCTTGGAATCAACTGATTGTTGCAGGCTGGACAGAAGCCCAATGAGTTCGGGGTTGCTTCAATTTTATTACCATATTGGTCATCTGCATATAACATCGACCCATACTCCAATTAACTCCAAAGCTGACCCGGCCCAACAGTGTTGGATTTGACTTTAATCGTTTATGCGAGGTAGCCGCATTGTAAGAGGAATGTCATGCATGAGTTCTTTTAATTTCGTAAGACTTACTTTGTACTGACCGTTGCTCGGTTTCGACTCTACCAGCGCCCACGCAGGGTAATGCCCACCGATCAATAATCTGAGTAACCATGTCATTTAAGTGGAAAGTGATTCTAGTCGTATTTAAATATTCGATTCTATTTAGTAGTTCTGTTAAAAGGGAAAGTTTTTCTCTGTCATCACATAACTCTAGTAAGGCTTTGAGTGCGTTTTCTTCATCGCGAAGCCATGGATGTTTATTGTATAGCTGGAATCTTCCTAGCCACTTGAGTTTGAAAAAAAGCTTTGTAAGAAATGCTCATTGTATGAAAGGACGAGGTTTTATTTTGATCTTACATATCTACCCATTATTGCTGATTCAATTTGGTTATAATAATCAACTATGAAGGATAAGGCTATAGAACATTGGTTAACCTACAGGAATTGGCACACATCTGGCACACAAACTAGAACGGGCAGCACAATGGCTGCCCATAACTATTCGATTTCATTGGAGGCGGCGATCGGAATCGAACCGATGAATAAAGGTTTTGCAGACCTCTGCCTTACCACTTGGCTACGCCGCCCTGAAAATAGGGATGAGGGCGGAGGGATGAGGGATGAAAGAGGTCTTGCTTCATTCCCCCAGCGCTGCCGCCCTCACCTGTAAGACTTGGAGCGGGAGACGAGATTTGAACTCGCGACTTCGACCTTGGCAAGGTCGCACTCTACCACTGAGTTACTCCCGCTTGCGGAATGTAGATTCTACAGATTCAAGACCTCTTGTCAAGCGGCCTCCAGCCCCATCCCCAACCCCTCCTTAATAATCATTTGCCCCTTCCGCCCACCGCCTCTTGCGGAACTTTTCGTCCGTCCAGAAATTGCGCAGCACCTCCACACGCGGCCTCTCTACACTTCCCTCATCCACAGGCGGCAAAACCACACTCACCACGTCGTAGCGATAGGACGCGCCCGTCAAACCGAACATGCGCCTGTAGGCACGAGCGGCTCTACTGATCTGACGCTGCTTGCGCAGGTCAACGTTGGCCTCAGGGGCTGCGAACCAGTCGGAGGAGCGCGTCTTGACCTCCACGAAGCAGAGCGTCATGCCTTCGTAAGCGATCAGGTCTATCTCTGCGTGTACGAGCGCGCCGCGAAGACTGCGCCCGACCGGAAGCGTAAAGTTTGAGGCGACCAGTGCGTAGCCCTTGCTCTCCAGGTGCTCCGCCGCCAGGCGCTCGCCCCGCCGCCCGAGCAAAAGATGCGGAGCGACCTCTGCGGAAGCTTCCACGGAACTAGTACTCGCGGCGTGCCCGGCGGCTGGCTCAGCCAATCTAATCTTCCACGCTCTGGGATTGAGGCCCGGCCAACGCATCAGGTTCGTCCTCTGGTTGAGTGGGAGCTCGCTTAATTGAAAGAGATAGGCGAAGTCTGGGTGGGGCGACATCACCGGGCGCGTGGAGCGTATCCCGCTTCGCTCCCTTTGGCAAGCCCTCTGATTCAAGAAATCCTTGCGACTGATTCCGGTCGCGCGTTACACTTCCAACGCGCCCCGAAAGCTCTACCAGTCTCCTTTCCTACGCGCAATTACAATTTCGGTAAGAATGCAAAAACTTCTATGCAGCCTGAAGGTGTCGAACAAGCGGTGGATTCATCCCCAAACGAAGAGTCGGAAGCGACACAAGAGCGTTCCGCGAGCCGAAGTGTAGCGCTCCCGCTCGTGGCAATCGTCGGGCGGCCGAACGTCGGCAAGTCTACGCTCTTTAACCGCGTCACGGGTGAGCGCCGGGCCATCACCGGCGACGAACCGGGCATCACGCGCGACCGCATCTACGGCGAGGCAGAGTGGAACGGCCGCCGCTTCGCCATCGTGGACACAGGCGGAATTGTGCCGGACGACGATGCGGTCATTCCCGCCAACATCTTCAAGCAGGCCGGGGCCGCCATCGAAGAGGCGCAGGCCCTCGTCTGGGTCGTCGATGTGCGAAAGGGCATAACGCCGCTCGATGAAGAACTGGCACGGTTGCTACGCACCACGGGCAAGCGCGTGCTGGTCGCCGCGAACAAGGCTGACGCGGGACGGCTCGAAGCCGACGCGGGAGAGTTTCACCGCTTCGGCTTTGACGACGTTTTCCCGGTCTCCGCGGAGCAGGGTAACGGCCTCGGAGATCTGCTCGACACCTTGGTCGCAGACTTTCAACCAATCGTGGAGGACGACGGCGACGCCCAGCCGCGTGAGCTGCGACTGGCGATTATCGGAAGACCGAACGTCGGAAAATCCTCGCTCCTTAATCGTCTGCTTGGCGAAGAACGCGTCATCGTCTCGCCCGTCGCCGGCACGACGCGCGACGCCGTGGACACCCTGCTCGAAGTCGAGGGCCAGCCCTTCCGCATCATCGACACGGCCGGCATCCGCCGCAAGGGCAAGACGGAAGAGATGGCCGAGAAGCTCTCCGTCATGATGGCGCGCCGAAGTTTAGAGCGCGCGGACGTGGCTATCGTGGTCGTGGACGCGGCGGAAGGCGTGGCGGCGCTGGACGCCAACATCGCAGGCTACGCGCACGACGCGGGCTGCTCCATCATCATCGCCGTCAACAAGTGGGACGCTGTGCCGGACAAAGAGACTGGAACGCCCGCGGCCTTCGAGCGTGCCCTGCGCGACAAGATGAAGTTCCTGGACTGGGCGCCGGTCGTCACCCTCTCTGCGCTGACGGGGCAGCGCGTTGAAAGAATCCTGCCGCTGGCCAGGCGCGCGAACGAGGCGCGTAACCGCCGGGTTCCCACTTCGCAGCTCAACGATTTTTTCGAGCGCCACGTTTCGCAGCCGCGCGGCGGAGGCGCACCCGCTCCTGTCAAAGGCGGAGTGTCGCGCCTGCACGTCAAGTACATGACGCAGGTCGGAGTGCGCCCACCTCGGTTCGTCGTCTTCACAGGAGGAGGTCGGCCCGGCCTGCACTTCTCCTACGAGCGTTACTTGCAGAATCGCCTGCGCGAAGAGTTCGACTTCTTCGCCACGCCGCTCCGCATTATCGAAAGGCACAGGAGAGGGAATAAGTAGTGGTCAGTGGTCAGTGGTCGGTGGTCAGTTAGAAACTGATGCCTTTCACTGGCCACTGACCACTGACCACTGGCCACTGGCACCATGAGTGAGCAGGAGACAGAGTTCGCAGAGCTGTTCGGACACATTAGCGACCCGGCCATTGTGATAGACAGGGACGGCGCGTGTGTCCACGCCTGCAACGAAGCCTTCGCCACGCTCGCCGTGCAGTCTTGCGCCTCCGTGGTCGGGATGGAGGTCTCCTCGCTCCTGAGCTTCGAGGACGGCGCCGCCGCTCCCGTAGATTCGGAAGCCGGCGAGTTCGAGCGCGCCACCGTGCTCGTCAACGGCGAGCATCCTCTGCGCGTGCGCGTCGAGCGGATTGATTGCCACTGGAACGGCCAGCAGGCCACCCTCTGCCTCTTTAAGCAGCCAGATGGCAGGAACGCCGGCGCGGACCACCCGGACTCCGCCGTGGTCACGAGCGACGAGATGAGCGCGCTCTTCGACTATCTGCGCGAGGCCACAGAGCAGCTCGAAGTCGTCAATCGCGTCGTCGCCGCCGTCAACTCCAGCCGCACCATCGAAGAGGTCTTCGGTCTCGCCAGCGAGCAGATGCACGCGCTCATTCCTTTCGACCGCGCTTCCATAGCGCTCTGCGAAGAGGACGGCGAGACCCTGCGCGTCTTCGCGCTCTCGGGCGCGGAAGCGGGCTCGCTCGCCGTGGGCGCGACCGCACCCATGCGCGGCTCCGTGACCGAGCTCGCGCTCCGGCAGCGCGAGATGGTCGTCATCCCAGAGCTCGAAGAAGAGACGCGCTTCAACGTCTACGATGACTTGCAGCAGGAGGGCTTTCGCTCGGCCGCCTGCTGCCCGCTCTTCTCCAACCGCCGCGCCATAGGGAGCCTCAACCTGACCTCCAAGACACCCGCGGCTTACGGGCGAAAGCACATGCTCGCACTCGAACGGCTGGCCCCGCCGCTCGCCATCGCAATTGAAAAGGTGCTCCTGCTCCAACAGGCCGAGCGGCGCTCGCAGGAATTGGAGTCAACCGCGCGGCGCGAAGAGTTGGCCGCGCGCATCGGCCGCAAGCTCTCGGGCTCTCTTGACCCTTCGGCGGTCTTGCAGGAGACAGTGGATGCGCTCGGCGCTGCGCTCGAAGCGGACCGTTGCCACGTCACTTTGCTCGACGGCGACGAGGACTACGCGCTTGTCGGTTACGAATACCTGGCGCGGCGCGAGGTCAGCTCCCTGCGCGGGCACCGCATTCCGCTTCGCTCCAGCGCCTACGCGCAAAAGATAATCGCCGCCCAACAGCCGACGGCCCACAACAACATCAAGGAGATAGAGCAGGACGAGTTGGTCAAACTCTACGTCCGCTTAGACGTCTGCGCCGTTCTGGCCGCGCCGGTCAGCGTGCACGGGATGCACAGGGGCTTGCTGGAACTTCACATGAACTGTGACCCGCGCGAGTGGACCGAGGACGACGCGAAACTCCTGGGAGCGGTCGCCGCGCAGGTCTCCGTGGCGCTGACCAACGCGCGGCTCTACGAAGCCAGCCGCCGACGCAGCCAGGAGCTCGAAGGTCTCTACAAAATCTCCCGCGCCTTTTCGACCTTAACCAACACGTCGGAGATTTACGGGAGACTGACGAGCGCGATTGCCGAGCTGGTCGGCGGCGAGAAGTGTTTGCTGGCGACTTACGACCGCAGGCAGGCGACCGTGCGCGCCGAAGCTCCAGGCTATAACACGCCGCCTGAGATGATTCGCGATTACCACTTCACGCTCAACCCCGACGGCGCGAGCGAATACGTCTACCGCACTGGCGAGACCGAATACATCTATCGCACGGGCGAGCCCTTCTTCTCCAACGACCCAGGCCGCGACGAGCGGTTCAACCAGGATTTCATAGCGCGCTACCAGGTTCGCTCCGCGCTGATCGTGCCCCTGCTCATCAAGCGCGAGTTGATAGGCTTCATCTACGTCGCGAATCGCCCCGGAGGGTTCCGGCAGCGTGACGTGCAGCTTCTGGAAATCTTCGCCACGCAGGTGGCCGAAACCATCGCCTACGCGCGGCTCTTCGTAACCATCCAGGCCCAGGCCGAGCGCGAGGCCGTCGTCAACCGCCTGGTGCTGGCGTTGCAGCAGGCGACAGAGCCGCGGCGCGGCGTCGAGATAGTGGTCGAGCGCGTGGGCCAGGTGCTCGGGCTGGACCGCTGCGTGGCGTCACTCTTCGCGGAGAACGAGCAGTCGGACATCTACGGCGAGTGGTGCGCCGGGGGCGTCTCTCGCATCGGCGACGACCCGGAAATCCTGGAGCGCTCGCCCGTGCAGCAGTGGCTGAAAGATCATCGTCAGCCCCTGGTCGTCACCAACGTGCGCGAGCATAAGCTGGCCGTGGGCGTCGAAGACTTGATTGAAAAGACCGGCCTGCAAAGCTTGGCGGTCGTGCCCATCATGCACCAGGGGCGCGTCATTGGTTCCCTGAGCGGGCACCAGACCCGCCGTCAGAGGCGCTGGGCCGAAGATGACATTGATCTACTGACGGCCGTCGCCACGCAGATCGGCTCGACCCTGGAGAACGCGCGCCTGATTTCGGAGCTGCGCGAGGCCAGCCGCTTGAAGGACGAATTCCTGGCCACGCTCTCGCACGAATTAAGAACTCCGCTCACGGCCATCAAGGGTTGGGTTGACCTCCTCAGCGAGAACGACGCGCTACAGTTTGACGATGAGCTGGCCGACGGCATAGAGGTCATCCGAAACTCCGCCTCTTCGCTGACGCAGTTGATCTCGGACCTGCTGGATTTGTCGCGCATACAGCGCCGCGTCCTCCGCCTCGAACGCAAAGCCTCGGACGTCAACCTGGTCATCCTGGATGCAGTGCAGGTCGTTCGCCCGTCGGCGGTTGCGCGCCGCCAGGAGGTGCGCCTTGAGTTGGACGACCATCTGCCCGTCGCCCAGGTTGATCCGCACCGCATCCAGCAGGTCGTCTGGAACCTTCTCAACAACGCCGTGAAGTTCACGCCCGAGGGCGGGCGCGTCATCGTGCGCTCGCGCCTGATAGATTCGACGGGCATCATGCTGACGGACGACGAGACGGAGCCCGTGCGCTGGATCGTCATCGAAGTGGAAGACAACGGCGACGGGATTCCCCCGGAATTTCTCCCTTATGTCTGGGACAGGTTTCGACAGGCGGACGGCTCTTCCACCAGGCGGCACGGCGGGCTCGGCATCGGTCTAGCCCTCGTCAAGGAGCTGGTCGAAGCGCACGGCGGGCAGGTCACGGCCAGGAGCGAGGGCGGCGGCGCGACCTTCACCGTGCGACTGCCCATGACGGCGACCGAGGCTGTGAGCGGCGACTAACGGCAGTGCGGCAAAGAGCGTCAGAGATTTTCCATCCGGCCTTCCGGCAGTTATCATCCTCAACCGAACAGATGAATAAGAAAGCTATCGGATACGAACTCGTCGCCAGGGACGGCGAGGCGCGCACCGGCACGATTAAGACCCGGCGGGGAATTATAGAGACGCCCGTCTTCATGCCCGTCGGGACTCTCGGCACGGTCAAGGGCACCCGGTTCGAGGCGCTCGAAGCTGAGGAGCTGGACGCGCGCATCATCCTCGGCAACACGTACCACCTCTGGCTGCGTCCGGGCGCGGAAACAATCAGCGCGTGCGGGGGGCTGCACCGCTTCATCAGTTGGGAGCGGGCGCTGCTGACGGATTCGGGCGGGTTTCAGGTCTGGAGTTTGGGCGCGCTCCGCAAGATTACGGAAGAGGGGACGGCGTTTCGCTCGCACGTGGACGGGAGCCCGCGCTTTCTCTCGCCCGAAATCTCCATGCAGGTGCAGGCCGCGCTCGGCTCGGACATCGTGATGGCCTTTGACGAGTGCGCGCCAGGCGACGCTTCCCTGGAAGCTGCGCGCGCGAGCATGATGCTCACCTCGCGCTGGGCCTTGCGCTCGCGCCGCGAGTTCGACCGCTTGCAGGCGGAAACCCTGGACACGGGCCGCGTTCCTGAAAGGGAGTTGCCGGAGGGAAAAAGTTTGAGCGGGGCGCAGGCGCTCTTTGGCATAGTCCAGGGGGCTGGGCACCTGGACCTGCGGCGCGAGAGCCTTGAGCGCACCGTCGAGATAGGCTTTGACGGCTACGCCATAGGGGGCTTGAGCGTTGGCGAAGAGAAGGGCGTCATGTACGGGGTCGTGGAAGATTTGGCCCCGAGGATGCCGGCCGACTGCCCGCGCTACCTGATGGGCGTCGGCACGCCGGAGGATTTAATCGAGTGCGTTGCGCGCGGCGTGGACATGTTCGACTGCGTGCTGCCGACCAGGAACGGGCGGACGGGCCAGGCCTTCACCTCGCGCGGGCGTTTGAACGTCAAAAACGCCCAGTGGGCGCGCGACCCTCGCCCGCTCGACGAAGCGTGCCGGTGCAGCGTCTGCCGCCGCCACTCGCGCGCCTATCTCAGGCACCTCTACGTCACGGGCGAGATGCTGGCGAGCATCTTGTTAACTCATCACAACCTCTTCTACTTCCTTGACACCATGCGGCATGTCAGGCAAGCTATTCGGTCTGGCGATTTCACGCGATTTCGGCGAGAGTTTCTAGAGGGAGTCAACTCCGGCGTGACGTAAAGGCTCGCGCGTTTGCCTGGTAATTTCGGCGCGAGAATTTAGGTGAGGTTGGAAACAGAAGCCTCTCGAATTTTAAGGTCCGCCGAACTGAAAACGCCCGCGCTTTAACTATTTCGGTTCAACCCATAACCCACAATGCCAACATTATTCATTCTCCAGCAGGGCGGCGGCAATTTTATTGTTGCCATCCTGCCCTGGATTTTAATCTTCGGCGTCTTCTACTTTCTCTTGATCGTTCCGCAGCGCAAACGGCAGCGCGCGCTGCAAGAGACCATCGAGAACCTGAAAGCGGGCGACAAAATAATTACCAGCGGCGGCGTCGTCGGCACGATCACGGCCGTGCGCGACACCACTTTCCTGATCAGGAGCGGCGAGAAATCTATTCTCGAAGTCTCGCGGGCCGCCATCTCCGGCCTGGCCGCGGAGGAAGAGGAAAAGAAATAGAGGAGTTTTCAGTTTTGAGTTTTCAGTTTTCAGTAAAAGCAGCTTGTCTTTACTGAAAACTGAAAACTCAAAACTGAAAACTGATAACCAGTATGAAGAAAAGAAATATCCTATGGCGGTTCATCATCATCGCCGTCGTCACCGTCGTCGGCCTGTACGTCGTCATCGGGCCGCACCGTCGCCCGAAGCTCAGCGATTTTTCGATCGCCGGGATGAAGCGCTCGCTCTCCGATAACATACGCCTCGGATTGGACCTCAAGGGCGGCGCACACCTCGTCATGCGCGTCAAGGTCGAGAACTATCTGAAGACGCTGGCCGACAACAACGCCATCACTGCGCTGGCGGCGGCCAAAGAGGTCGGGGCCAACGTTAATCCCTCGGACGCCGGCGCGGACATCTCTGGCGGCTCCTACCGTTTCTTCGTCAAGACCGAGGACGGAGCGAAGCTCAACGAGATACGCGACGAGGTCGCGAAGCGAATCAGCAAGGACGAGTGGACGCCAGCCATCTCTGGCAACACCATCACCTGGACGCTGACGAACTCCGCCGCCCGCCTGCTCAGCCAGCAGGCGACCGAGCAGGCTTACAACACGATTGACAGGCGCATCAACGAGTTCGGCGTCGCCGAGCCGACACTCCAGTATCACGGGGCGCAGGGCTCGAACCAGATTCTGCTTCAGATGCCCGGCGAGAAGGACCCGGAGCGCGTCAAACGGCAGTTGACGGTCGCGTCCAAGCTCGAACTGGTACATGTCATCAGCCCGCCGAGCCCCGCGGCCACGCAGACTTTCAACACTAGGGAAGAGGCTGTCGCTTCGCTCGGCGGGACCATCCCGGCCAATCGCGACGTCATGCCCTACACGGAGAGAGACGAGCCGACGGCGGCCGGTCAGAGCACGGACCCCGCCGCGCCCAAACCTGAGAAGTGGGTCATAGTCGAGAAGCCTGCCATCATCGAGGGCAAGGAGTTGAGCCGCGCCGACGCCACGCAGAGCCAGGGCGCTAACGACTTCATGATTAACTTCAGCCTCAAGCCCGCGGGCGCGCAGAAGTTCGGCGAGTGGACAGGCCAGAACGTCAACCAGTACATGGGCGCAGTCCTGGACGGCAAGGTCAAGTCAATCGCCTACATCAAGTCGCAAATCTTCGACTCGGGCCAGATTTCGGGCCGCTTCACGAAGGACTCAGCGGAAGATTTGGCTAGGACCTTGCGCTCGGGCTCACTGCTCGCGCCAATCGAGTATCAGGAAGAACGCACGGTCGGCCCAAGCCTCGGCGCGGACTCCATCCGCTCCGGCGTGACGGCCTCGCTCGTCGGCCTCGCCCTCGTCATCCTGTTCATGCTCATTTACTATCGCGGGTCCGGGGTCAACGCCGTCATCGCCCTGATCCTGAACATGATTTTGACGGTCGCGGCGCTGGTCATCTTCAAGGCCACGCTGACGCTGCCCGGCATCGCCGGACTGATCCTGACCATAGGTATGGCGGTTGACTCGAACGTGCTCATCTTCGAGCGCATACGCGAGGAGCTTTTGACGCGCAAGACCGCCCCGTCGGCCGTTGACCAGGGTTTCAACCGCGCCTTCGTGACGATCATAGACACGCACGTGACGACCGTCGTCTCGGCGCTTTTCCTGTTCGTCTTCGGCACAGGCCCGATTCGCGGCTTCGCCGTCACGCTCATCCTGGGACTTCTGATTAACCTGTTTTCGGCCGTCTACGTGTCGCGCACGATTTTCATGTGGGTGTTGAGCCGCAAGGGGAGGCGCGCCGAGTCGCTCAGCATTTAAAAACAGTGATAAGTGATGAGTGATAAGTGATAAGAAAGACCTCTTATCTCATCACTCATCACCTACCACTTATCACCTAAAGAATATGATTCAACTCTTCAATAACGTAAATGTCGATTGGCTGGGACGCCGCAAGATTTTCATGGGCCTCTCGATTCTGCTGATGCTCGCGGGGCTGGCCTCGGCCATCGTCCGGCAGGCCGCACCAGGCGGGAGCGACGCCTTCAACCTCGGCGTGGATTTCAAGGGCGGCACGGTCGTGACCGCCAAGTTCCTCAAGCAGCGCCCGACAGACGAGCAACTGCGCGCTGAGTTCGCCAAGCAGGGGCTGGGCGACGCCGTCATCCAGCCCACGGACAAGGCTGAGGAAGTGCTGATTAAAGTTCCCAGGCAGGGGGCTGGCGACTCGACGGTCAACGCTGAGGAAGTCCAGGCGCAGGTTGACGCCGGGAGCGCCAAGGTCAAAAAGGCTCTCGACACTTTCGGCCCCGAGAAAGACGCCTACGACATCATAGGCAAGGACGCCGTCGGCGAGGTCGCCGGGCGGCAGCTACGCACCCAGGCCATCGCAGTCACCTTGCTCGCCCTGGTCGGGATGCTGCTCTACATCGCCATCCGCTACGAGTGGACATATGGCGCGGCGGCCGTCATCACGGTTTTCCACGACGTGCTGGTGACGCTCGGCTTCTTCTCCATCTTCCAGTGGGAGGTCAGCCTGACGGTCATCGCGGCGCTCCTGACGCTCGTCGGCTTCTCCGTCAACGACACCATCGTCACCTTCGACCGCGTCCGTGAGAACCTAAAACTGCACCGCCGCGACTCGCTCTACAAAATCACCAATGACGCCATCAACCAGACGCTCTCCCGCACGGTGATTACGTCCGGACTGGTCTTCCTCTCCGTTTTGGCAATGGTCTTGTTCGGCGGCGAAGTGCTGCGCGGGTTCTCGCTGGCGCTCTTCATAGGCATCATCATCGGGACGTATTCGACCATCGCCATCGCCAGTCCCATCATGGTCTGGTGGCAGCAGCGCATCGATGCCTCGAAGACCCGCACCGCGCCGCCGAGCGCAAGCGGCGGTCGCGGCGCTACGGGGCAGCAGGCAGCGCGCGCGCGAAAGGCGAAGGCAGCGGGCGGCGGAGGCGTCGTCAACCAGCCCCAGGGGGCTGCGCGCTCCTAACTAAGGAGAACCCAGAAGCCAGGGGCCAGAATTCAGAATAAAAGGCTGAAACCGTTTTTCTTCTGGCTCCCGGCTTCTGGATTCTGGATTCCGCTTTCTTCTGACTCCCGGATTCTGCTTTTTGGCTTGACTTTCCCGTCTATTGCGGCAT
>DATEMM010000470.1:0-9785 GCA_035275605.1 Pyrinomonadaceae bacterium | reverse complement strand
CCCTCTACGTCAATCGAGAAGCGCACGCGCTCGCAGCCCAGACGCTCCTTCAAATTGTCCGTCTTGGTGGCGATCAGGTGATGAAAGCGTGGGAAGGAGAGGTCCTCGGTCGGCTCGCCGCATTTCATCTTGGCCTCGATCAGAGCATCGTAGAGCTGCTTGACGGTCGGCACGTCCTTGTGCGCGTCGTCGCAGACGAAGGTCGTAGAGCTTTCAAGGTGGCTCGCCTCGTCGCGTTGAGAAGCCCTCGCCGCCGCCGCGGCGTCGCGCCCCTCTTCGCGCCCCTGCATCGTGCGCCGCCACAGCTCGCGAAAGGAGGTGTAACGCGCCGTGAGCGAGTTGAAGAGATAGCGCTGCGCGAAGGTCAGCGAGCGGTCGTCGCCTAGGCGCTTGAGCAGGGTCTCGATGCGCCCCTTCGTGTCGTAGGGTGGGCGTTTTGACGCGCCGTTGAAGTAGATGTCGAACTCTATCTTGAGCCGGCGGATGTCTTCCTCCAGGCGTTTGAGCTGATCGTCAACCGTTGGCTGGCTGTCGGCGCTGGCGTGGCCCCGTTTTCCTTTGGGCTGGGCGTGACGCTGCTGAGCCTGACGCGCGAACTTGTTTTCACGAATTGCCACTTGAGGTAGGTCTCCTTGACTTACGCACTGCGGACGGGCGTCCACGTGCTCCTTGAATTGAGTCTAGGCGTTTTGAAAGCCGCGTGTCAACAAAGATATTTTTCCGGCCCGAAACGGGGGAAACACATAAGGTCGTGTTGATTCGTTAAATCGAAGCGTAATATGCTAGGTTTGTCTCGCCGCCTTTGCCTCGATTGAGGAATATATGTCAGAGCAAGAAACACAGGAGCTGCTCCGCGCGCTCCCTTCCGTTGACGCCCTGCTGCGAACCGAAACCGCAGGCGCGCTCAAGGACAGGGTCGGCGTCAGGCATTTAACGCGCCTGGCGCGCGCCGTCACGGAAGAGCTGCGCTCAAACTTGCTCTCTAACCCACCTAAGGAGGGCGCTCCCAATGGAAACTATTCGCGCGAATCGCTGCTGGCGGAAGCGTCGCGCAGGTTAGAGCTGGCCTGCGGGCGCGAAGTGTTCGGCGGCCTGCGCCGCGTGATTAACGCGAGCGGCGTCATCCTGCACACCAACCTGGGGCGCGCTCCCTTGTCTGACGCGGCACGTCGCGCCGCCTCGGACGAGGCTGCGCGCTACTGCACGCTCGAATACGACACCGAGACTGGGCGACGCGGGCGACGCGGGGCGCGCGCCGAACAACTGCTGGTTGACCTGACGGGGGCTGAGGCCGCGCTCGTCGTCAACAACTGCGCTGCGGCCGCCCTGCTCATCCTGACTGTACTGGCACAGGGGGGCGAGACCGTTATCTCGCGCGGCGAACTGGTGGAGATCGGCGGGGACTTTCGCGTACCCGACGTGATGGCCCAATCGGGTACGCGCCTAGTGGAAGTCGGCACGACCAACCGGACACGCCTCTCCGACTATCGCCGGGCGATTACTGAGAACACGCGGCTCCTGATGCGCGTTCACCCGTCAAACTATCGCATCGTCGGTTTCACAGCACAGCCTTCACTCCAGGAGTTGACGAGTTTGGCGCAAGAGGCAGGGCTCCCGCTTTACGAAGACGCTGGCTCGGGCGCGCTCTTAGACCTCGCCCCTTACGGTCTGGCGGGCGAGCCTGTCATCATTGAATCAATCAAAGCCGGGGCCGACCTGGTCTCTTTCAGCGGCGATAAGCTGCTCGGGGCGGCGCAGGCTGGCCTGATTGTCGGCCACCTTCGGCTGGTCGAAACATTGCGCCGCCACCCTCTCTATCGCGCCCTGCGTGCCGATAAGCTCTCACTTGCCGCGCTCGAAGCCACGCTGGAGGCTCACCGGCGCGGGGCTGCCGCGAGCGAGATTCCGGCGCTTCGGATGCTCGCCCTGACGGCCCCTGAAATCAAAGGCCGCGCGGAATCTCTTCTCTCGAAGCTGCGCGCAGACGCCGCGACAACCGCGCTCAGTTGCGAGATTATAGAGGGGCAGTCGGCCGTTGGAGGCGGCTCCGCTCCCACCACACACCCGCCCACGGCCCTGATCGCCCTCAGTCACGAAACGCTCTCGACGGAGGCCCTGGACGAAGCCTTGCGCCGCTCGATGCCGCCCGTCGTCGCACGCATCTATGAGGCGCGCGTCCTCTTAGACCTCAGAACCGTCGCCGAGGACGAAGAGGCGGAACTGCTCAGCGCCCTGACCGCGCTCTCAGCCTGAAAAAGCTCGCCTCAACGCTTTTCGTGGCATTTCTCGCCAAAAATGTCTCTTTCTTAAACATTGCCTTTCATTGTATAATGATGTCGGCTCAGTGGCTTTGCCAACCGGGCAAGGCTCGATTCAGGAAACTCGCCATCCTTCCGGCCCGCAAAAATCAGCTTGAAAAATAGAATCTCGTCTTTACCACCTCTAATGATTTCACTGGCGCTGGCCTCGTGCGCGGCGCTCTTTGTCCTGGCTTTGTGGATTGCCGGATGGCTGGCCTCTCTTCAGCAGGTGTTTCTGCTGGCGCGAGCCTCGGAGCCCAGTCCGGCCACAGCCCCTCAGACCTGGCTGGGGGCGTTGATGATTCTGGCTGCCGGTCTGAGCGCGGGTTTTGCTGTCGGGCGAGCCGGCGCAAAGCGCATCGCGCCGTTTCTGGGCGGTGGCCTAGTCGTCCTGGCTGGCGTGAGCCTGCTCGTCTCTCGCCTGATGCACATTGACATCGCGTTCGCGCCAATGGCGCTCGCGGCCCTCCTCTCAGCCCTCGCAGTCCAACTGTGGCGACTGTGGACAATTGATTCGACGCTGACGCGCCGCCTGCGCCAGGCTACCTCGCGTGTCAGCCCGATTGAGGGAGGCTCCTCCAATAAGCGCCTGATGAGCGGGCTGAAGCTTCTTGAGACGGTCCTGCCGCTTGACGAGGCAGTGATCTTTCAGCCGGACGAGGACGGGCGGCTTGCGCCTGCGGCGCGGCTGCGCTCTACCACGAGCGGCGGCCTCGAAACGGGCCGCAACTCTGCCTGGCGCGAAGGCGTCAGGTTGTGCGAGCTCGCTGTCGATTCAGGCTCTATGGCCATTCAGTCTGCGGCGGAGGCAGACGAGGGCGGCACCAAGCCCGCAAGCGTCGCCCTGCCTTTACGACACGAAGGGCGGCGACTGGGCGCACTGCTCGTTCGCCTACGCGAAAGTTTTGACGAGAGTGACCGCCCGTTGATACTGGCTGTCGGCCAACAACTGGCGCGCAACTTCCAGCGCGACGAGGCGCGCAAAGCAGGCGTGCCGGGCGACTTTATGACTCTCATCTCGGCCCACGCGGCAGAGCGCCGGCTTGAATCCTTCGGCGCTGTCAGCGGCCTGCTGGTCGAGCAGAGGTTCGGGGCGGAGGTTTTATCGGAAGCGTCAGACGGCCACGCGGTCGCTTACCTGGACGGGACGCTCGCCTATGTCAACCCGCCGCTCTTAAGAGCCGCGCGTCTGATTGAGAAAGAGGCGCGCTCGCTGGACCTCTTCGGCCTCCTGGACCGTTTCCGAGGCGGGGTCTTTGACGACCCATCCATAGCCGTGCGGCGCGTGCTGCAAACGGGCGATCCTTACGAGCGCGAGCTGCACTTCCCCGAGCGCAATAACCAGACGATGGAGCTTCGCATAGCCCTGGTCATGGAGCGCAGCGGCGAGAACGGGACGGCCGCCGCGCAGCCGCTCTGCCTGGCCCTCACGGTGCGCGACGTGACGCGCATCAAGGAGTACGAGAAGCTCAAGAGCGACATGATCTCGCTGATGTCGCACGAGCTTCGCACGCCCATCACGAGCATCAACGGGTTTGCGGAATTGCTGATGAACGACGAGGCCATCCCCGTCGAGTCGCGCGAGTTCCTCTCGATCATCAACAACGAATCGCAGCGCCTCTCCAGGATGATTAACACCTTCCTTGCCGTGACGCAATTGGAGGCCGCCGACAAGCAGGAGGTCATGAAGATTCCGCTCAGGCTGGACGACGTGGTGCGCGAGACCCTGGCGAGCCTTCAGCCCGTGGCGAAGAAGAAGCGCATACGGCTCGTCGAGCAGCCCTCCACGCGCCTGCCGCCCGTCGCCGCAGACCGCAGCCTGATTACGCAGGTCGTCACTAACCTCGTCGGCAACGCCATCAAGTACAGCCCCGAGAGAACGACCGTCACGATCACTACCGCGCTCGAAGCAGACACGGTGCGTTTGTCTGTAGAAGACAGGGGCTACGGTATCCCGCCAGAGGCCGTTGACCGCGTCTGGGAAAAGTTCTATCGCGTCGCGCGCGACGGGCAGGAGAAAGACGAAGAGTCAACGGGCCTCGGCCTCTCTTTCGTGCGCGAAGTCGTAGAGCAGCACGGTGGCACAGTCGCCCTTGAATCCGAAGTCGGGCGCGGCTCGAAATTCAGTTTCACACTGCCTAGATTGTAGGAGATGACCCCGAATGTTCCCTCGCCATCTATTTCTCGCCAAGCTTTCCTGCGCGCTCTTTATCCTCTGCTTGCTCGCGAGCGCCTGTTCCAATAAGCGTGACAGCGGCCTCACGCAGCAACGCGTCGCGACCCTCCTGGACAAGTGGCAGACGGCTCAGAAGTCTGACGACATTACAGGCGTTGTCGATTGCCTCTCACGGAAGTTCCATTACAAGATGACGTTTAAGAATTTGGGGCCGACCGAGACACGGGCGGGAGATTATGAGGATTACGTCGAGGACACGAAAAGAGGTTTCAGCGAGGGGCAGATGCTCAGCAGCGAGCGCACCGTCACCATGATCGCCGTCAACCCGGATGGCCAGGGCGCGCAAGTAATGTCTGAGGTCCACGACACATACAACTTCGACGGGAGGCTTTTCCGCACGGTGTCGATGGGGACTACGACAGTCGAGCTGGAAGACGGGAAAGCGGTCATCACCGCCATAGATCATGTCGTGAGTCCCGATTCCGGGAACCGGCAGCAAGTTTTCCAGTCAAACTACGACTAGCGCCCTCACCGCCAAAAGATTTCTCCGCCCGTCACGTGATGCGATTGATCGTGCCCCGGCAAGTTTTCGCCCCGCAGTAACAACGCTTCCGGTCCGAGTGCAGCGTGCTCTCGTAGTCCACTGTAATCTCTTCGCCGGGGCGTATGTCCCGGAGGGCGTAAAACTGTATGTGCCCGTAGAGGATTTTCATGAAGGCGTTGGGCTCGCACGAATGGTTGATGTAGTGCGTGCCGTTGCCGCCCCGGCTTCCGTCCAAACTCCACCGCGAATCTATCGCGCAGATGCGAAGTTTACGCCGGTTGGCCCTGCGGTCCGCCTCAGCGTTGGAGATTCTCTCGCCCGTGTACTCGGCTATCTTGCGACGACGCGGGAAATGAAGCGTAGCGAAGCACCCTTTGCCGTTAATGCGCGATTTTTTGACGCTCAGTCCGGGCGCGAGTCTCATCATCTGAGTCTGGAGTCTGGAGTCTTGGAGTCTGAAGTCAACTGGTCAAAAGCCGTTGGTAGTGTCCAAAATTGAATTACAGAACATGATCAGAGGGAAGCCGTCCGAGAGCCCCGAAGGGGCGACATATAATAGCCTGGGGCATCGCCACAGGTTACACGTCGCCCATCGGGATAAGCCCTGAAAGAGCGGAATATGTATTTCGCCCTTTCAGGGCTTGACGTTGAATGTTGGGCCGGGTTCCTGGGGCGATGCCCCAGGCTCTCCTATTATCGCCCCTTCGGGGCTCCCGAGACTTCACGCAGTTCATATCATGTAATTCAATTTTGGACACTACCAAGCCGTTTTGTCTTTTGACTCCAGACTCCAGACTCTCAGACTTTAATCACTTGAGTTGGAAGCTGCGTGCGATGGAGTCCGTCTGGTTGCGTATCAGCAAGAGTTTGTCACGGAGCCCCGTGAAGCGCAGGGCGTAGATCGTGCGGCTGTCGGCCTGTAGGTAGTAGATGCGGCCGGCCATGGCCTTGCCGCCGGAGGTGTATTCGTAACCGAAGGTCACGCCGCTGAGGCGTCCAGCGAACTTGTCCTCTTTGCCTTCGACATATCCGGTCTGGAAGCGCAGTTTCTGCTCCTGGTCCCGGCGCGAGACGTCCGAGGCGCTCGTCCCGGCCTCGACGACCTCTTTGCGCACTCTCAGGTAGCCGTCGTTGCGGTCCCCATTGATGAACTCCGCGTGCTCGTGCAGGCTGTCCGGTTCCTGTATGACACGCCACCTGACGGAAGGAAGTTCCAGCGTGTATTCAGCATTGCTGCTGGTGAAAGTCTGCTGGGCCAAAGCCGCCGGGACCAGCGCAAAGATGAAGGCAAGGGCAAGATAAGTGGTCAGTCGTCGCATGATGAAAACAAACTCCTCTGCAAGATAACAGGGTCAATCATAGCGCCCATGAGATGCGCAGTCGAGCCGTCAGGATGTGAGATTCCGGCAATTATTTGACGACCTCGAAGTCTATCCAATTCGAGGTGGTCCGGTTCTTCCCCTTCGCCAGCGCGTCCGTGACGATGACCTGCAAAACGTAGTCGCCCGGTTGAAGCCCGCCGAGTTGCAGCGCACCCTCTGCGACCAGCCGCTCGGGGTCGGCCTGCCCGTTTGCGCCGTAAGGCGTCTCGCGGCCAGCGTAAATCTCCTGACCCTCGCGATAGAGCTTTATTTGCGTCGTCAGAAGCCGTCGCCCCGTCCCTCTCTCGGCCATCGCGTTGTAGATGGCGTAGGCGAAGCGCAGGACGTGGCCCGCGCGAAAGCGCCTGAGCGCCGCCTGCGTCAGCGTCGCGTCGCCCGCGCTGTGCCCGGACGCCTGCTGGTTAAGCTCACCCGCCAAGCCCTTCTCCTCCTTCGGGTCGTAGCTGCTCAGCGCGATGCCGGAAAGCGTCAGCCTCTCCTTCCTGATGTCAGGGATGTTGATGAACTGGCTGGCCGTACCGACCTTCTGCGACTTGTCGTCGCGCACGGCCACGCGCAGTTGATACGCGCCCGCCTTCTTGATCGGAACATTGAGCGAATAGACGAGCCCGCTGTCCAGGGCCTTCTGGTACAGCTTATCCGAGAGGGTGATGGTGTGCGTCTCGCCGACGGAATCCACGGGCCGGCCGTCGTCTACGAAAATGTAGGCGACGATATTAATGACCGCCTCGTGCATCCCGTCCGGCTTAAGGTTGAAGGTCAAGTCCCTGGCCGAGATGTGCACGAGCGACCTGACGAAGGAGCCTGCCTTCGCGTCGTTATTGAAGAGCGGGGTGAGGCGCAAGTTAATCCCGTTGCCGGCGAAAGGAGAAAGCAGCGCCCCCAGGATTTGCTGCTGCGGGGTGCTCGCGGCAGGCTTGAGGTCTTCGTCTTTAACGCCGAAGAACCCGCTGCGATAACGGACCTTCAGATTCGGGTCTTTGACCTTAACTGTAAGCTGGTTGAAACGATTCTTCGTAGCGTCGAACGACGAAGCATCTGGTTGGTAGCCGATCAGGTAGTAGCTCTTTTGATCATCCAGGACCTTCCGGATGCCGCCGCTCAAGTCGTTGGTGTCATAGATTGCAAAGCCGCCCGCTTGTTCCGCCAGGGAAATCAATCCGCTCCGTGTTTCTAGAATCTCCCTGAGCCTTTTTTGCCTGGCGTCCGTGATTGCCGAGCCGCTCATAGTTGTACTCGACGAGGAAGCCTTCGGGTCTACGTTTACGTCGTCGGCTGCCCTCAACTCTACCGTTTGCAGTCCACGCGCATCCATCGTGTAAATCACAACTCCCGCGCGGTTCGAGCTGTCCACCAGGCGTCTGATTGCCTGACGTATGCGGTTGTTGTACTCGGCATCCTCGCCGCAAACGAGCTTGAATCCTTCCGACATAAACATGACGGCTTTGCGGCCAGGCAGTCCACGCATTCCCTGAACAATGAAATCCGCCGCCTTGAGCGACGCGTTGGCTAGGACGTCGTCGCGCATGTTTTCCACGGCCCCAAATTTTACGATGCTGCGCCCCTCATCACTTTTCGTCGGAGTAGACCCGCACCCTTGAGAGGGGACTATTCCGTTCCTGATAGGCTCCACTGCTGCGATGCGGCCAACCAAAGGGTTATATTTAATCCCCTCAATCGCCGCGTAAAGCTGCCCTTTGTCAGACGTGAACTGTTGTAAGGCCCCCGTGCCGCTGCCCACGCGAACGATTGCGACCAAGTCGCCCGGCTGCATCTGTTCGTCAACAAATTTTTTCAAAGCTCGTCGGACATCCCAGATGCTTTCAAAGGAAAGCGTTAAATCGTCAACGACCAGCGCAATGGTTCTATCGACCTGTTCCGGGCGCAGGCGGACGGGCGGAGCAGGTGGCGTCAAGCTCTTCCCGGAGTCCGCGTTTTTACTTATATTCCGAGCGGCAACGCGGGGCTGTTCGACCGGCTGCGGCTCAATCCTGATGAAAGAAAAGTTTGTGATCTGCTGCGGCTTCCCGTTGACGAATATCTCGAAGTCTTCCGGTCTCAAGTTCTGTATGACCCTGCCGTTCTTGTCCGTGACCACCGCGTCGATCTGAATCAGGTTAGTAGTGACGCGCACGACGTCCGTTTGGTCCGCGGGCTGGATGGTGGGCTGTTGCTGTTGTGCGGGCGAGGGCACGGGCGTCTGCGCGTTCGCGTTCAAAGAGGCCAGTGCCAGAATAAGAGAGAGGAGTAACGAGGTCTTCTTTTTCATGGGTGATAGTGGTGGACGTTAGAGTAACGGGTCTGGGAAGCGGCTAAACTCTACTCAAAAACTTTACCATTGTCACGCTATTTATCCCCGGTTCCTTTGAGTGCGGCGCGCTGTGCCAGGACGAGTTGCTCTATGCCCTGGTTGGCGAGCAGCAGGAGCTGATCCATCTCCTCGCGCGTGAAGGGGGCACCCTCGGCCGTGCCCTGTACCTCTATGAAGCGACCGTCGCCAGTGCAGATGACGTTCATGTCAACTTCGGCCCGCGAATCTTCGTCGTACTTGAGGTCAAGCAGGGGCGTCCCTTCGACTAGTCCGACGCTGACGGCGGCGACCTCGCCCGTGATAGGGTTGCGCGCAATCTTGTTCGTGTGCAAAAGGCGGCGGCAGGCGAGCACGCAGGCGACGTAAGCGCCGGTGATGCTGGCCGTGCGCGTGCCCCCGTCCGCCTGTAAGACGTCGCAGTCGAGCGTGATGGTGCGCTCGCCCAGCAGGGTCGTGTTGATGATGGCGCGCAGAGAGCGTCCGATGAGTCTTTGGATTTCGTGCGTCCGGCCGGAGGGGCCGCCGCGGCCCGTCTCGCGCGAGGTGCGTTGCAGGGTCGAGCGTGGGAGCATGGAATATTCCGCAGTCACCCAGCCCAGCCCGCGGTTGCGCAGGAAAGGCGGCACGCGGTCTTCCACCGAGGCGGAACAGATGACGCGCGTCTCGCCCACCTCGATTAAGGCCGAGCCTTCGGCGTAAGGCAGAAAACCTGGCGTGATGCGCACGGGTCTTAGTTCATCTGCGAGGCGTTTATCAGTGCGTGCGAAGCTCATCGTGTCCCCAAACCTCAACCGCCTCCAGCACGGAAGGCGCGCTCCCCAAAAATCTTTCGGCCACGCGGCTGAATCTCTCCGCCGCGTCCGTCACGTAAAAATGATCCAGGTCGTCGCACAGTTGGCGCTCTCGCTGGTGGTCTTCAATCGTCTCGCGCGCGAGACCCCTTTCTGTCAGAAGCATCTCGACATCGCGCGCCGCCGCCTCGCCCGAATCGATCAGGAGGACGTCTTCCCCCATCGTCTCCTGAATGATGCGCCGCAGGATGGGGTAGTGCGTGCAGCCCAGGACGAGCGTC
>DATEMM010000469.1:0-4867 GCA_035275605.1 Pyrinomonadaceae bacterium | reverse complement strand
CGCGTGCTTTTTGGTAAATATAGCGGCTCTGAGATCAAGCTCGATGGCGAGGAGTTCATGATTATGCGCGAAGAAGAGATTCTCGGCATCATCGAGCGCGCAGGCGCAGCAAGCGGCACGGGCGGCAGCAAGAAAAGCGGCAAGTAGTCCTGAACATAGAGACTCAGCCGCTTTTTAGTTTCCGAAACGATTTTAGATCGAATTGATTAGGAGAAGATAAAGACAATGGCAAAGCAAGTAGTTCATGGTGAGGAGTCGCGCGCGGCAATCCTGCGCGGCGTCAACCAGCTCGCCGACGCTGTCAAGATCACGCTCGGCCCCAAGGGGCGCAACGTCGTCATTGACAAGAAATTCGGGAGCCCCACGATCACCAAAGACGGCGTCACCGTGGCCAAAGAGATCGAGTTGAAAGACGCGCTCGAAAATATGGGCGCGCAGATGGTGCGCGAAGTCGCCTCCAAGACTTCGGACGTCGCCGGCGACGGTACGACCACCGCGACGGTGCTGGCCCAGGCTATCTTCCGCGAAGGCGTGAAGACGGTCGCGGCCGGCGCGAACCCCATGGCCTTGAAGCGCGGCATAGACAAGGCCGTCGAGAGGGCCATTGAAGAGATCAAGCGCCTCTCGAAGCCCGTCAAGGGCGACATGATCGCGCAGGTCGGAACGGTTTCCGCCAACGGCGACACCACCATCGGCAACATCATCGCCGAGGCGATGAAGAAAGTCGGCAAGGACGGAGTCATCACGGTTGAAGAGTCCAAGACGATGGAGACCTCGCTGGAGGTCGTCGAGGGTATGCAGTTCGACCGCGGCTACCTTTCGCCCTACTTCGTCACGGACCCGGAGCGCATGGAAGCCGTCCTGGACAATCCGCTGATTCTGATTAACGAGAAGAAGATCAGCTCGATGAAAGACCTGCTGCCGCTTCTGGAGCAGGTCGCCAAGATGGGTAAGCCCATGCTGATTATTGCCGAAGACGTAGAGGGCGAGGCCCTGGCCACGCTCGTCGTCAACAAGCTGCGCGGAACCCTGAACGTCGCCGCCGTCAAGGCCCCTGGCTTCGGCGACCGCCGCAAAGCCATGCTCGAAGACATAGCCATCCTGACGGGCGGCAAGGTCATCTCCGAGGACCTCGGCATCAAGCTTGAGAACGTCAAGCTCGAAGACTTGGGCCGCGCCAAGAAGGTGACGATTGACAAGGACAACACGACCATCGTTGAGGGCAACGGCAAGACCGGCGACATAGAGGGCCGCGTCAAAACCCTGCGCGCGCAGATCGAAGAGACCTCTTCGGACTATGACCGCGAGAAGTTGCAGGAGCGCCTTGCTAAACTCGTCGGCGGCGTGGCCGTCATCAAGGTCGGCGCTGCGACCGAGACCGAGATGAAGGAGAAGAAGGCGCGCGTCGAGGATGCGATGCACGCCACGCGCGCGGCCGTCGAAGAGGGTATCGTGCCGGGCGGCGGCGTGACGCTCGTGCGCGCGGCTAAAGCCCTGGAGAAGTACGACGTGACGAAGGACGGCGACGCGGACGAGCAGATTGGCGTCACCATCGTCAAGCGTGCTCTCGAAGAGCCCCTGCGCCAGATCGTGCAGAACGCTGGCAAGGAGGGCGCAGTCATCGTCCAGAGGGTCCGCGAGCACAAGAAAGAGAGCTACGGCTACAACGCTGGCACCGAGGACGAGGAGCTGGTTGACCTGGTGGACGCTGGCGTCATTGACCCGGCCAAAGTCACGCGCACTGCGCTTCAGAACGCCGCGTCAATCGCAGGATTGATGCTCACGACGGAAGCGATGGTGTCGGAGCTTCCGGAAGACGACAAGGCCCCGGCGATGCCCGGCGGCATGGGCGGCATGGGCGGCGGCATGGGCATGTAATTGGGCCCTTGTCCGAGCTTAAAACTAAAAGCGGCTTCGTTCCTACGAACGAGGCCGCTTTTTCTATGGGAGGCAAATCTCTGCCTTGAATTGCGTGCTGACGTGTAAGGCTTCTACTCATCCGGTAGCCTGGGGCTACGTTACTACTACATATCTTTGATGTTCTCTAGCATAGTAATTCAAGAAATCCTCCGGCTTCCGCCAGTTCTGCTTCTCCTCCCAGTCATCCCAGGACTCGGTATGGGGTTGCCTATTATATTCTTGCTTAGCGTGATCTATCTTTGCCACTAGTTGCTCTATCGCATTCTTATTTAACCTTAGTCTTCCAAGTTGTAATGTTTGATCCCTCTGGGCTATGTTTTGCATCACATTTTTCTTGTAGAGATTCATCCAGCCTACAGTGGAGGTGCATATATAAATAATCTTCCTGAGCTTTTTCACGTTTCCCTTTTTGTTCATCATGTTGACACGATTATCACGTAATCTCGTATAAACATTAATTTGCTTCGGTCCATTTATGCCGTTATTACTTTTAATCAAAGCCGCCGGATCGGCTTTGACTTCAATATAGGTCTTCGTTCCTCCGGTATCATCAAACGAGACATCTACATCCTGGGTGTCTATTTCAGCGTGTTGAAGCACTCCGTGCTTCTTTCTATGCTTTCCAAGCCTGACCAGTTTATTAGATGTATCTACCTGTCCGTTTTCTATCTCCCAATGCGCGACCAGCAGTTCTGCTGCGCCTCCTTTCCAGGCCGCTTCATCATTACCGCGCCCTATCGTCTCCAAATGGCTTCTTAAATCACCCGGGTTGATTTTATTCCACGAGTTAATGGTCTCTTCTATCTGGGCGAGGTATCTATTTCTTCTCGTCATGTCTGTGACTAAGGTCAGCACCTTGTTCGCCATAGTTATGGCGGGCTGGTTTCCTAACACCTTTGTGATTTCGCCAAACAGCTTAGGATATAAGTTTATCAGGTCCGTCGTCTCGGTAGTCACGACCGTGTAGTTCGTCGAGAGATTATTTAGACCCTCTATCTTCTGACTATTGAAGTAGTCCTTCTGCACTAACGAAGTAGTATTCCCGAACGCTGTAATTTTCAGGACAATAGCATTTATCTTGATGATGGCGTCTTTTTTTGCTCCTATTACTTTATTGCGTACAGCATCCACTGACATCATTAGTTTCGTAATGGTCTCCAGACTATCTTTTAATATCGTCAGCTTCCTCGCGATCTCGGTTGGAATTTCTGTCTCCGCGATTAGAGCGTTCCACGCGTCTTGAACCTCAGTCTCCCACTGATTGAGTCTGGTCGTTATCTCGGCCTCGGCCTCGGCCTTTATTTGAATGACATCCGAACCGGCGTAGGAGTTCATTACCCAGGCCAACTCCGCCCAGGTCATGTCGGATATTTCTTTGAC
Source organism: Pyrinomonadaceae bacterium (assembly GCA_035275605.1). GTDB lineage: Bacteria > Acidobacteriota > Blastocatellia > Pyrinomonadales > Pyrinomonadaceae > QHXM01. Next base: position 1,567 of record DATEMM010000469.1, on the reverse strand, counting down.
CGGGTTTCCGTTGACTGAGACCTGGGTTCTTTGGATTACGTTGTAACGTGAAGAAGGGCGGAAGCCGGAAGGCGTCATCCCGGAAGCCGTCGCCGGATTGATCGAAGCCTGTTGTAAATTGCCGACACTCTTGCGCTGCAAAACGTGGGCCGTCCCGCCAGACTTGGCCGCATCAGCCTCCCTGTGTGGACGCTGCACAGGCGGGTTTGGTAGAGGGTTCGGCCTCTCTATCCGATTACCAATTCCTGGCGCATTAACACGAGCTTTCAACTGCAAGACATGCGGCGTCGGTTGCGGACGAAAAACGGGAGGGGCGACCGGCTGTTTAGCGTTCGAACCTGTCCCGCCCGGCTGATTCAATTCATTCTTCATCTTACCCTGTAAGACTTTCGGTGTCGGCTGAGGCCGATAAACAGGCGGAGCTATCGGCGCGTGCTGGCCTCTGGCGGCAAGCGGCGGCTGAGGCGCGCCACTTTGTTTCGCCTGCAAGACTCTGGGCACAGGCTGCGGGCGATAAACGGGAGGTGCTGTTGGTATCTTACGCGGCGGCGGGGCCAGTGCCGTCTTCGGCTGTATTGCGCCATGCCTTTGCGGTTGAGGATGACGGGAATGGCTGCTCACCTTCTGCTGGCGTTCTTGCCCCGGTAAGACACGTTTGCGCGAATTCATGCTGAACTCCGTTGCGGCGCGCTGGAAGAGGCTCGGACAGAGAGCGCCCTCGCGGCTGATTTGAAGTGGGTCAGGGTGTTTCGGAATTAAAGCGCGATTCCCAACGCGAGGTGTTTTTAACACGTCGCGCTCGATTCCAAAGAGGAGGGCATCGCCCGCACAAGTTACGCCAGACAACTCGGATTTGTCAATTATCGCTTAGGACGGGACTGGAGACCACGCCGTAGCAAGTCACTGCGCCGAGCAGTTCTTATGGATTGGATGGCAAAGCTTGCTTGAGGTTGTGTGTATAGTAGCTTGAGATGCGGCCTTAAATTTCCGGCAGAGTCTTTGGAAAGCGGGCTTCGATCAAGTCTCCCCTCCCCTTCCCGTGCCGTCGTGCAAGCTCAGGATAAGTAGCCATCTCCCCTTCCGCATCAACGAGGCCAAGCACTCTTTCGACCTCTATGATGGAATCCTCTTCCCCTTCAATCTCCACGAAAAGCCCGAACGGCAGTTCGTCAACGACTACTTCCGCACCTCCCAATCGCCAGGTCGCGCGGCGCTTCTCATAGACGAGCGCCGGCCTGTAGCCGAGCGCGTCCAGAATCTCTGACAGAGCCTCCGGGTCTTCGACGCCCGTTTCGTCTTCGAGGTGGCGCTTGACGGCAGACTGTGAAGGGAAACGTTCTTTGAAGGTTAAAACGGCGCGGCCCCCGACCCGTCGCAGGCGAAGCGCCTGCCTGCTAAAATCCAGACTGCCGCCCGCGTAAAGAGTGTTCTCCTCAAACTCCTCACACGCGAACACCGCTCCGCTCTCACGCAAACGCGCCAGCAATCCCGCCTGCTGCTCGCGCGTCAAACGATATTTCTTTTCGACTTCCGTACCCATTTAAGCAGTGGTCAGTGGTCAGTGGTC
>DATEMM010000468.1:0-12704 GCA_035275605.1 Pyrinomonadaceae bacterium | reverse complement strand
GCACCAGATTCTGGATTCCTTGCTGGCAAAGAAGTCGTACCCGGCCGGGAGCAACGAGCAGAAGGTCGCGGACTTTTACGCCTCGTGCATGGACGAGCCCAAGATAGAGAGCGAAGGCATCAAGCCGCTCGAACCGGAATTGCAGCGCATCGCCGGGATTAACGACATCCTCGGCTTGCAGGACGAGATCGCGCGCTTTCATGCGCGCAGAATCCCCGCCGTCTTCGGCTTCGGCGCGGCGCAGGACTTCAAAGAATCCAAGTCGGTCATAGCGCAGGCAGTGCAGGGCGGGCTCGGTCTCCCGGATCGCGATTACTACACGAATGACGACGAGAAATCGAAGCGGACGCGCGACGAGTACGTCAAACACGTGGCGCGCACCTTCGAGCTGATGGGCGACGAGCCCGCGCGCGCCGCCTCTCAGGCGCAGACTGTCCTGAAGATCGAGACGCAGTTGGCCCAAAACTCAGTCACGCGCGTGCAGCGGCGCAACCCCGAGGCCAATTATCACCCGATGATAAAGGCGGAGCTGGTGGAGATGACGCCGCACTTCGACTGGGGGCGGTATTTCCGCACTCTGGGCCTGCCCGAAATCGGCAAGGTCAACGTCGGCCAGCCGGGCTTTTTCAAGGGCGCGGACAAACTCCTGACCGACATTCCGCTTGAGGACTGGAAGACTTACCTGCGCTGGCATTTGGTGAATGCCGCGTCGCCCACACTCTCCATGAAATTCGTCGAGGAGAATTTCAACTTCAACGGCAAGTATTTGACTGGCACGCAGGAGATGTTGCCGCGCTGGAAGCGCTGCGTGGCCTCAACGGACAGGGCGCTCGGCGAAGCCCTGGGCGAGCTCTACGTGAAAAAGACCTTCACGCCGCAGGCGCGCGTGCGCGCACAGGAGATGGTCAAGAACCTGGTCGAGGCTTTGCGCGCAGACCTGACGACGCTTGACTGGATGAGCGACCAGACGCGCCAGCGCGCCATCGCCAAGCTCGACGCCTTCGTCCGCAAGATAGGTTTTCCCGATAAGTGGCGCAGCTACGAGTCGCTGCAAATTTCGCGCGGCCCCTTCTATAACAACGCCGTCTCTGCGGGCGAGTTCGAGTTCAAGCGTAACGTCGGCAAGATCGGCAGGCCCGTTGACCGGACCGAGTGGGGCATGTCGCCGCCGACCGTCAACGCCTACTACAACCCTTCGATTAACGAGATAGTCTTTCCGGCGGGCATTCTACAGCCGCCCTTCTACGACCCGAAGGCCGACGACGCCTTCAACTACGGCGGCATCGGCGCGGTCATCGGCCACGAGATGACACACGGCTTTGACGACCAGGGCGCGAAGTTCGACGCCGACGGCAACCTCGTCATGTGGTGGACGCCCGACGACTTCAAGAAGTTCAGCGACCGGACCAACTGCGTGGTCAAGCAGTTCAGCGGTTACGAAGTCGAGCCGGGACTGTTTCAGAAAGGCGAGCTCGTGGTCGGCGAATCGGTCGCGGACTTAGGGGGACTGACGGTCGCCTTCGCTGCGTACCAGAAGTCTCTGGAGGGCAAGCCGCGCCCGAAGGAGATCAACGGCTTCACGCCCGAGCAACGGTTCTTCCTCGGCTGGGCGCAGGTCTGGGCGCAGAACATACGCCCGGAGGCCGCGCGCCTGAGGAACGCCACCGACTCGCACCCGCTCGGACGATTCCGCGTCAACGGCCCGCTCTCCAATATGCCCACCTTCGCGAAAGCCTACGGCTGCAAGCCTGGCGACGCGATGGTCCGCGCCGAGCGCTGCCAGATTTGGTAGGGAGTAAAGAAAGTGATGAGTGATAGGTGATGGGTGATGGGTGATGAGAAGAAGTAATCATGAACCGCGAATAGAAGAAAGATTTTCCGTCCATTCACGATTCACGTCCTTTCTCGTCACCCATCGCTCAGCACCCATCATCCATCACCCATCACTTCACCGCTCCAGGTAAGCCCCAACGGGGCGCAATACAATAGCCTGGGGCAACGCCCCTGGTCACACGTCGCCATTGATGATAAGCCCTGAAAGGGCGAAATACAGGTTTCAATCCCAGACATACTTTTCGTCGTAAGACACGCCGTATTTTTCAAGAAATTTCCGATACTCTTCTTCAAACGTTCTGTGGCGATGATGTTCCTTCTGGCCCGCGATGTACCTTCGCAAAGCCGGGACATTCGATTCTCCTATGGAGAACACCCCGTAACCCGCTTGCCACTGAAAATTCCTATACTCGCGCCCTTTCGTTTTAATCCACTTCGATGATCGTTTCTTAACCTGCTCGACCAGCTCCGATACCGCTACTGTGCGCGCGAGGGAGAAAAGAATATGCACATGGTTCGCCGTCCCGTTGATTGTGATTGCGGGCGAATTATATTCGCGGAGGATGGTCGCCAGGTAGGAATATAGTTCGGACTCGATGCTTGCTGCGATGAAAGGCTCGCGATTTTTGGTGCTGAAGACCAGATGAATAAGGATGGAGGATAAGGATTGAGGCATCCCTGGAACTCGCAATATTATTCCGCCCTTTCAGGGCTTAACTAATAAACTCGCATTTATTCCTGGGGCGTTGCCCCAGGCTATTATATTGCGCCCCTTCGGGGCTTCACTGTAGGGTTTTAACTCTTCTTGTGCGAGGGTTCCTCATCCTCTGACGCTTCTTCCGATGCTTCTTCCGACGCTTCTTCCGCAGATGTTTCCCCCGCCTTTCTTTCGGGGCGCATGTGTGGGAAGAGGATGACGTCGCGGATTGAGTGCCTGTTGGTGAGCAGCATGACGATGCGGTCAACGCCGATGCCTATACCGGCGGCGGGCGGCATTCCGTAGGAGAGCGCGCGGATGTAATCCTCGTCCAGGACCATCGCCTCCTCGTCGCCGCGCTCGCGCTGCTCGGCCTGCTCCAGAAAGCGTTGATACTGCTCCTCCGGGTCGTTTAACTCCGAAAAGCCGTTCGCGCACTCCATGCCTGCGATGAAGAGCTCGAAGCGCTCGGCTGCCATCGGGTTCTCGGGCGAAGCCTTTGAGAGCGGTGAGACGGGTTTCGGAAAGTCCGTGATGAAGGTCGGCTCGATTAACGCGGGCTCGGCCAGCTCCTCGAACGCTGCCATTAAATCGAGCGCCGTTTTCGTCTCCAAATCTTCGCCGGACTCTGCTGCGCGCTCAGCCTCCGCTTCGGCCAGAGCCCACATCTCATGTATGTCCGCGGAGTCTTCGTCCAGCCCAGACTCCTCTTCCATCGAAGAAACGGCCTCCCTCTCGGCCGCGCGTAGCTGGCGCACAAAGCCCGCGAGCGTGTGGACGTTGAAGGGCTCCTCCAGCCAGTCCTCGTCAACCTCCAGGTCCAGGACCCCGGCGAAGCTTGACTGCGCCCACTCGCGCGCAATCGCCTGCTTGATAGTTAATCGCTCGAAGTGGCGAAAAGCTATCGGCATCCCGCCGTAGACGTTGATGATTTGTCCGGTCGCCTTGAGCGCGACCGTTTGCAGCAGCTCCTCGCAAAAATCCATCATCCCGTTGACGTCCATGTAGGCGCAGTAAAACTCCAGCATCGTGAACTCGGGGTTGTGGACGCGGTCTATACCCTCGTTGCGAAAGTTGCGGTTGATCTCGTAGACCTTCTCGAAGCCGCCGACGACCAATCTCTTGAGGTAGAGTTCGGGCGCGATGCGCGCGTAGAGGTCTATGCCGAGCGCGTTGTGGCGCGTCTTGAAGGGGCGCGCCGCGGCACCCGTGGCCTTCGGCGTGAGCATCGGGGTCTCGACTTCGATGTAGCCGTGCTCGTCCAGGAAGCGGCGCATCTCGCGTATGATGGCCGAGCGGCGCTCGAAGACTTCGCGCGTGGTCAGCTCTCCCGGCTCTTGCTCGACCTTGAGGCTCCCGGCAATCAAATCCGCGTAGCGCTGGCGCTGGCGAATCTCCGGGTCACTGATGCCGTGCATCTTGTCCGGCATTGGAAGCCTGGCCTTCGCCAGGAACTGCAACTCGCTCACGTGGATGGAGAGTTCGCCCGTCTTGGTGATGAAAAGGTAGCCCTCCACGCCTATGAAGTCGCCGTGGTCTAGCAGGTTGAAGAGTTCCCATCCCTCTTCCACCAGCGCGCCGTCGTCGTTGTGAACGCCCTTGATGTCGGCCCGCTTGACGTAAATCTGTAGGCGCGAGACGCCGTCCGAAAGATGCACGAAAGCGGCCTTGCCCATCACGCGCGGCGGGCTGCTGATGCGGCCGCTCACACGCACCGTCACCTTATTCAACTCCGCGTTCGCTCTTTCAAGCTCTTCCGGCGAGGGGCGCTCGCCTTCCTGCACCTGCGGCTCGTGCTTCCTGAAAGTCCCGACGACCGCCGTGATCGTATCCTCGCTGCCGGACACGCGGCTGCGCTCAAATCTGTTCGGATAGGGATTGCCGACCAACCGGCGCAACTCTTCCAGGTGCGCGGCGCGCGCCTCCGTCTGGTCGTTCTCTTCGATGAAAGGGATGCTCATTGGGTTATGGTAAAGGGTAAACGGTAAATGGTAAATAGAACGAAGCGTTTTTCCTATTCATCATCTACCATTTACTATTCACCGTATGAAACGATTCATCAGAGACCTCGGCATGAGCGCCGCAGAAGTCGCGGTGATGCTAATCGCTTGGGGCGACGTGCGCGGATTTCTGGCACACGGCGCGCGGGCCGGGACCGCCGTCCTGATTCTCCTCGCGCCGTTCGTCACCTGCTGGAGCGAGAGCGCGCGCGCCAGCCGCGGCCTGCGCCCGGTGAAGGGCCAGTGGCGCACGCTTGCCTTGCTGGAACTAGGTTTCTTAACCAGCTCCTGGCTTGTCATCTTTTGCGACCGGCGCGGGTTTCTGGTCTTCCAGGAATCGGACGCCCTGCGCTACTGCGGGCTGATAATTTTCACCGCGGGCTTTGCGCTGCGCATCTGGGTCTTCATCTACCTGGGCAGGTTCTTCAGCGTCTTCCTGACGATTCAGAAGGACCACCGCCTCGTCACGGACAACGTCTACAGGTTCGTCCGTCACCCCAGCTACACGGGGCTCCTGGTGCGGTCCCTCGGCTGGGTGCTCGTCTTCCGCAGCATCCTCGGGCTGCTCATTTGGCCCTGCCTGCTCGTCTTCCTAGTCAGGCGCATGAATCACGAGGAGCGCGTGCTGGCCAGCGAGTTCGGTGCAAAGTGGCAGGAGTACGGGCGGCGCACGCCCTGGCGACTCTTGCCGGGCGTTTACTGATGCCGGGCGCGCCGTGTTAGCATTCGGGCTTAAACTCTGATGAGCGACAAAATAGTTTCGATTGACCAGTTCCGCAGGGAGCGCGAACGGTTGCGCGAGGACGAAAAGCGGCTGGTGTTCACCAACGGCTGCTTCGACATCCTGCACGTAGGCCACGTGCGGTATCTGGCCGCGGCACGCGCTCTGGGCGACGCGCTCCTCGTAGCCGTCAACAGCGACCGCACCGTGCGCAAGCTGAAAGGCGTCGGCCGCCCGGTGATGAGTCAGGGTGAGCGCGCGGAGATGCTGGCCTCGCTCAGCGCCGTGGATTACGTCATGATCTTCGACGACGTCAGCCCGCGCGCTCTTGTCCGGGAAGTCCTGCCAGACATCCTCGTCAAAGGCGGCGACTACCGATTGGACGAGATTCACGGGCGCGAAGAGGTCGAAGCCGCAGGCGGGCGCGTCCTCTCCCTGCCCTTCGTCGAAGGCGCTTCGACAAGCTCAATTATTGAGAAGATAAAAAAAGTACTGAGTACTGAGTACTGAGTTAAAAAGCATTCTTTCTTTTACTCAGTACTCCAGTACTCATCACTTGGTTCTGTTTTTATGAGTAGCACGGCTCAAACGACGACGGTTTTGCAGGGGGTGCTGCGGCGCGTAACTGCGAGCGAGGAGTACGGGCAACTCGTCGCGGAGTTGCGCGGCGGGGCACGCGTCATCTCTTTGAGCGGGCTGGCGGCGAACCCTGCGCGTGCGCTCGTGCTGGCCGCTTTGCAACGCGAAACGGGCAGGTGCTTCGCCGTAGTCGCGCAGGCCAACCGCGACCTGGAAGCCTGGGAGCGCGACGTGCGCTTCTGGTACTGCGCCCTGCGCGGGGCGAGCGATTGTGAAGAGACTGTCCTGATGCTGCCTTCGTCGGAGTCGGACCCGTATGCCGGAGCGTCCCCGCACCCCGAAACTCTGGAGCAGCGCGCGCTGACGCTCTGGCGGCTGGCGCGCGCGCAGCAGGACTTCGTGCTGCTGACGGCGCGCGCTCTAGCCAGGCGCACCATTGTGCCAGAGGAGGTCGCGCGCGCGGGCGCTGAACTGCGGCGCGAAGAGGATTACGCGCCGGAGGCTCTGGTCGAGAAGCTCATCGCATCAGGCTACGTGCGCGAAGACCCGGTGGGCGCTGTGGGCGAGTTTTCCATGCGCGGCGGAATTCTGGACGTCTGGTCGCCCGGAAAAGAGAGGCCCGTCCGCGTCGAATTCTTCGGCGACACAGTGGATTCCATACGCGAGTTCGACCCAGAGACGCAGCTCTCGACCGGACAGCTCAAGGAGGTCGCCATCGCGCCCATGCGCGAGTTGAGCGCGACGGCGGACGACTTTCGCCTCTGGGCCGAAGCCGCGCGCGAACGCTGGAGCGATGAGCGCTACGCGCGTGCGCTACGCGACCGGACTGTTTACGCGGACGAGGGCGAGACCTTCAGCGGCTGGGAGTGGCTCATCTCTATCGTGCGCGAACGCAGCGCCACCGTCTTCGATTACCTGCGAGATGCCGTGCTGGTGATTGACGAGCCGTCCGGCGTCGAAAGCTTTCTCGGCGGCGTGTACGAGACCCTGGCCGCGCGCTACGCGGAGACAGAGAGCGCGGATGAGCTGGGCCTGCGCCCGGAGGAGTTGTACCTCAGCGCCGAAGAGCTGCGCGGACGGTTGGAGACGGTGAAGCGATTGGAGCTGCGAACGCTCGGGCGCGCGGCCGCAGTCGTTGACGAAAGACTCGCTCTAGATGCTGAGCACCCGGAAATCTCCGTCGGTCGCCCGCGCGGCCCTGTCAACCCCCTCTTCCTCTTCCCGGCGGTGGAGGTGAATGAAGAGGTCGAGTGGCGCGCGCAGAGCGTGCGTCGTTATCACGGGCGGCTGCCCGAACTGGCCTCGGACGTGAAGCGCGCCGCGAGAGAGAAGAACGCGGACGTCCTCTTCGTCATGCACAGCCTCGGCGTGGCCGAGCGCGTCACGGAGATTTTAGGGGAATATGACGTCGAGTCCCGCCTGGCTCTCGGCAACGAAAGGATGAGCGCGCCCGTCCCGGCGCAAGACACTGGCGGCGTGCTGGTGACGGTGGGGCGCGTCTCCGGCGGGTTCGAGCTTCCCGGCACAAGGTTGCTAGTCCACGTCGAAAACGATCTCTTCGACGAAGCGGGCGACACTGTGCTCCGCGCTGAAGGCCGTAGACAGCGGGAGAAGGTCAAGAGCAGGAAGTCTAAGACGGCCGCGTTCCTCTCCGACTTCCGGGATTTGAAGGTCGGCGACTTCGTCGTCCACGTCGATCACGGCATCGCACGCTTCGGGGGCTTGAGCCCCCTTGAGCTGGGCGAGAACCGCAGCGGCGAGTTCATGCTGCTCTATTACGCGGACGACGCGAAGCTCTACGTGCCGGTCGAGCGGCTCGACCTGGTTCAAAGATATTCGAGCGCGGAAGGGAACCAGCCAACGCTCGACCGCCTGGGCGGCCTCGGCTGGCAAAAGACCAAGGCGAAGGCCAAGCGCGCAATGCGCGACATGGCGGATGAGCTGCTTCGGCTCTACGCCGAGCGGAAGCTGGTCGGAGGTTTCGCCTACGCCGCCGACTCGCCCTGGCAGAGCGAGTTCGAGCAGGGCTTCGAGTACGTCCTCACGCCTGACCAGGAGACGGCGATTGAAGACGTCAAGCACGACATGCAAGAAGCCGTGCCGATGGATCGCCTGTTGTGCGGCGACGTCGGTTACGGCAAGACTGAGGTCGCGATGCGCGCCGCCTTCAAGGCCGTGATGGAGGGCAAGCAGGTCGCCGTGCTGACGCCGACCACTGTGCTCGCCTACCAGCACTTCGAGACCTTCCGCACACGATTTGCCGCCTTCCCCGTGAAGGTCGAGCTGCTCTCTCGCTTCCGCTCTCCAAAGGAGCAGAAGGACGTGGTCAAGCGCGTCGAGGCGGGCGAGATTGACATCCTCATCGGCACGCACCGGGTGCTGTCGAAAGACGTGCGCTTCCGCGACCTGGGGCTGGTGGTCGTGGACGAGGAGCAGAGGTTCGGCGTGGCGCACAAGGAGCGCCTCAAGCAGTTGAAGAAGAAGGTGGACGTCTTGACGCTCTCGGCCACGCCCATCCCGCGCACGCTCAACATGTCTTTGATGGGTTTGCGCGACATGTCCCTGATCGAGACCCCGCCGCGCGACCGCCTGGCCATTCAGACGCAGGTCGTGCAGTTCGGCGAGTCCGTCGTCAAGTCCGCCATCGAGCTGGAGCTGGCGCGCGGCGGCCAGGTCTTCTTCATACACAACCGCGTCGAGTCCATAGACTCCATCGCCGCCCTCGTCCAGAGGCTCGTGCCGCAGGCGCGGTTGGCGGTCGCTCACGGCCAGATGAACGAGAAAGAGATGGAGCAGGTGATGCTGGATTTCGTCGATTACAAGTATGACGTTTTGGTTGCGACCACCATCATCGAGAACGGCATAGACATCCCGCGCGCCAACACCATCATCATAAACCGCGCAGACGCTTACGGTTTGTCGCAGCTTTACCAGTTGCGCGGGCGCGTCGGGCGCTCGAATCGCCGCGCTTACGCCTATTTACTGATTCCATCCGAACAGGGACTCTCGCCGATTGCGCGCCGTCGCCTGGCCGCCATACGCGAGTTTTCCGACCTCGGCGCGGGCTTTCGCATCGCGGCGCTAGACCTGGAATTGCGCGGGGCAGGCAATCTCCTGGGCGGCCAGCAATCGGGCCACATGGACGCGCTCGGCTTTGATCTTTACACGCAGATGCTGGAACGCACCGTCGCGGAACTGCGCGGCGAGGCGGTCGAAGACGAGACGAGCGTTTCGATTAACCTGGGCGTGGACGTGGCCATCCCCGAAGATTACATCTCGGACATGGGGCAACGGCTCAGGACCTACAAGCGCGTTTCGTCGGCACGCGACGAGGAGACTCTGCGGGCCATTCTGGCCGAGACGCAGGACCGTTACGGGAGAATGCCGGAGCCCGTCGGGAGGCTCTTCGAGTACGCGCGCTTGCGAAGATTGGCCGAGGAGGTGGGCGTCATCTCGATTGACCGGACGCCGACCGGAATAGCCGTCAAGCTAGGCGAGCGGGCGCGCGTTCAACCTGAGAAGCTGATGAATCTGGTCGGCACGCGCTCTGGCGCGACGTTCACGCCGGCCGGGGTTTTGCGCGTTGACCTGAATGAGCGGGAGCGGGACGACCTGCTCGAAACCGCCCGCGGCGTGTTGCTGGAAATCAGGGCTGGGGATTAGAATGAGCAGCCCTCAGTGGCCAGTGGCCGTTGGTCAGTTAGGACAAAAGCGTTCCGTCTTTAACTGACCACCGACGACTGACCACTGACCACTGATTATTAAGGAGTAGATAAAACTGTGAGATCGAAATTATATACTTTCATCTGGACGGCATTCGCCGCAGCCGTTTTGCTGCTGGCGACGCAGCCTGCCGCACGCGCGCAGGACGGCGAGCCGGTCGTCATTGATTCTGTTGTCGCGCAGGTCAACTCGGACGTGGTCATGCTCTCGGCGGTCAAGCGCGAGATAAAGGAGGCCATAGACGCCTTCAGACAGCAGGGCGTGCCCGAGCAGAAGGCGACCGAAGAGGTCACGAAGCGCCAGCCGGAACTAATCGCCAGCCTCATCAACGAGCTGCTCCTCGTGCAGAAGGGCAAGGAGCTGAACCTGAGCGAAGAGGTCGAGACGGAAGTCAACCGCGAGATGCTGCGCGTGATGACCGGGCAGGGCTTCAAGTCCATCGTCGAGATGGAAGAGGCTATGCGGCGCGAGGGGATTGACCCGGCCAGCATACGCCAGACGCTCAGGACCCAGTACATCAAGAACGCTGTCCTGAGCCGCGAGGTCGATGCGCGCATCTACTTCGGGCTGAGCCCGGCTGAGGTGAAGAAGTATTACGACGCGCACCGCGACAAATTCCGCAAGCCGGAGGTCGTCACGCTCTCGGAAATCTTTCTGAGCCTGGCCGGCAAGTCGGAGGCGGAAGTGCGCGGGCGCGCGTTGCAAATTCTCGCGCAGCTTCGCGGGGGTGGAGATTTTGGCACGATTGCCGCCGCCAGCTCCGAGCGCACTGACCAGAACGGCAACCGCATCGCCGTCCAGAACAAGGGCAAGGTCGGCACGTTCCCGCTGACGGATTTGAAGCCGCAGTTCGTGGACGCGATCAAGAACGTGAAGGTCGGCGGCGTGACGGACCTGATTCGCTCGGACGAGGGCTTCCAGATTCTGCGCGTGGACGAGCGGGTTGCCGCCAGCGACCCGACGGCGTTTGACGAAAACCAGGTGCGCGAAGCCATCACGGTCGAGCGCCGCGACACAGAGCGCCTCGAATACATGAAGAAGCTGCGCAAGGAGGCTTACATCAAAGTCTCCAAGGAATACGAGGCAACCGTTCTCCCGCTGCTCTCCACGGACGGCCCGTCAACCAACGCGGCCAACGCCAACGCCACCCCCGCCGCCGATTCCCACAAGGCCGCGACCGAGAGCAAAAAACCGTAACGAAGGAATGAAGGAAAGGCAGAAGTCAGAATCCAGGAGTCAGGAGCCAGAATAAAAGAAAGAGGGTTTGCGGCCCTTCCTTCTGGATTCTGACTTCCGGCTCCTGACTCCTGCCTTTCATCCCTCATCTTTCATCCCTTGTCTTATGCGTCTTGATCTCTTCCTCAAAGCGAGCCGGCTGAGTCCGCGGCGTTCGGTGGCGCAGGCTCTTTGTGATGCGGGCGCGGTTACAGTCAACGGGGTGACGGCCAAATCCGCGCGGGCCGTTCATGTCCACGACGAGATAACCTTACGACGCCGCAACCACCTGCTGACCGTCCGCGTGCTCGCCGTGCCCGCCACGCGCCAGACCTCGCGCAGCGAAGCTCCCGGCCTTTACGAAACTCTGAGCGACGTCGTCATTCCCGAAGAGTTATAACTCCGCACCATTGGTCCCTTTGCCGGATGAACCGAGTCTCGGTTTCCGCGCAATTTCAGTCGCCCGCCGCCAAAGGTTTTTACGCTCGCAGGCGTTTCGAGGACGGCGTCTGCTTTTAGGGCAGACGGGCGAAGCTTGCCCGACTCAAAATCGTCTGAGCGATTGCTTCGGCCCGCGGAATTTGGGGACGAATCAAGGGGCTGCTGCTGGCATACGAGTTGCTCCCTTTGGCTGGAAAGAACACTCTCCCTGTGCAGGCTTTTTTGAGGGGGCAAACGGATAATGGGAATTCTAAGTAGTTTCTTCGCCGACGATTTGGCGATAGACCTCGGGACGGTGAACACGCTCATTTACGCGCCTGACCGAGGTATTGTTTTGCGCGAGCCTTCGGCCGTGGCGATTCATAAGTACACGAACGAGCTCTTCGCCGTCGGAGCCGAAGCGTTCAAGCTTCTCGGGCGCGAGCCGCGCGATACGGAAGTTTACCGGCCTATACGCAACGGCACGATTGATAACTTCGAGGTGGCGGAGAAGATGCTCGCCGCCTTCATCAACCGCGTCCACGGCGGGCAGCAGAAGAGAAGTCATCTTGTCATAGGCGTGCCAGGGTCTTCGACCGCGCTTGAACAGCGTTCGGTACGCGACGCCGCGCGTGACGCGAAGGCAACGCGCGTCGATTTGGTAGACGAAGGTCTGGCCGCTGCGCTCGGCGCGGGCCTGGACTTCGAGGACGAGCGCGCGCACCTGGTCGTAGACATCGGCGGCGGGACGACCAACGTGGCCATCATAGCCTCTGCGGCGGTCGTCTCTTCGCTCAGCCTGCCGCGGGCCGGCAACGCTATGGACGAGGCCATACATGATTACGTGCGCGGCAAGTACTCCATGCTGATCGGCGAGCGCACGGCCGAAGAGATGAAGGTGGAGTTGGGCACGGCCCTCGCGCCCGTGGAGGGCGAAGGCGGCGCAGTGCGGCGGACTGAAGTCGTCGGCAAAGATTTAGTGGACGGCTCGGCGAAGGCCGTTGAGATCGGCAGCGAAGAGGTGCGCGAAGCCATCGAGCCGGTGCTCTCGGAAATCATCGCTGGCGTGCGCCGCGTCATAGAGGGCGCGCAGCCGGACGTGACCGCGGACATCTATCGCACAGGGATTATCCTGACGGGCGGCGGCGCGCTGATGGAGGGCATGGCCGAACGTTTGCAGAAGGAGCTGCGCCTGCACACGCTGACTGCGGACGAGCCGTTACAGGCGGTCGCACTCGGCGCGGGACGCCTGCTCGCAGAGCCCGACAGGTTGCAGCGCGTAGCCATCCCGCACGACGCTCCGACCTGGCAGATGTCCGAAGAGTTGATAGTTAATTGGTAAGAAAAGTGATGAGTGCGTGAACTCGACGTTAGATGTCACATTCAACCAGCCCCGTTAGGGGCGAAAGAGAATAGCCCAAGGCTTTAGCCCTAGGAAGATAGTTGGATAAATTGTTAGAGCCCCGTAGGGGCGACTGATTCAGCCGCCCCTACGGGGCTCTATCGTTTATCCAAT
>DATEMM010000467.1:0-10953 GCA_035275605.1 Pyrinomonadaceae bacterium | reverse complement strand
CTCTTCTCGATTCAATTTGTGCCGGCCTACATGATTGCGCTCCCGGCGCGACTCTTTCATTTCTCTGCTTCCACCAGCTTCATCCTGCTGACCGTCATCATCGCCTTTGGCTCGACGCTCGCCGTCTTCTGGTTACTGCGGCTTGCGACCCATGACGACAAACTGGCTGCGACGGGGGCGCTCCTTATCCTCTCTTTAGGCACCTACGCGATTCTCTACGCCCCCATCAGGCTTCTGATGGGCTGGGACACGACTTTCACTTTCGAGTATTTCCCTTATCTTAGGCGCTACCTTCCAGCCCTTCCCTTCCCGTTCTTTTTCGTCTTCTGCGCCGTGGTCTGGCGCGCGCTCACCAATCCGGACAAACGCGCCGACTGGAAAATGATCGCGGCGGCGGGCTTCGTCTTCGCCCTTCTGGTCTTCTCATATTTTTACCTGTGGACGGCCGCCGCCGCGTGGCTCACGTGCCTGGCCCTGCTGTGGTTGATTGCGCGGCCGCCGGGAGAGAGTGCTGCGCTCAAAACTTTCGGGGCGCTCGGTGTGCTAGCGGTCGCGGCGCTTTTACCCTACTTCGCTTTGCTGGCCAACCGCGCGCAGACGATGGACACGGTTCAGCTCCTGGCCTTCTCGCACGCGCCGGATTTCACGCGCTCGTCAATCAAGCTCGGCCTGATAGTCTGCGCCCTGCTCGCCTGGGCCGTGTGGCGCGGGCGCGTGCGGTGGCGCGACCGCACGCTGCTGCTCGCGGCCTCCTTCGCAATGACGCCCCTCGTCCTCTTCAACCAGCAGGTCATCACAGGGCGCTCGCTGCAACCGCTGCACTACGAGCTTTACATAGCCAAATACCTCTCGCTCACGGGCCTGATTCTAGCCGTCGCGCTCATCCGCCGCGGGCGCGCACGACAAGAGCGGCAACTTGTGCCGGGGCGCGTGCTCGTTTGCGCGGCGCTAATCGCCGCCGGCTGGGCAATCGTCGAGACGACGGTCGAGACGAAGAGGCATCTCTGGGCGAGCCTGGACCGTGACGCGGCTGTGCCGGTTGCGAGGCGACTCTCAGAGCTTGCGCGCGACCCGGCGACGCACGCGCTCGACACCCGCTCGACGGTGCTCTACGTCAACCTGGATCACGCGGACTTCTCGCCGGTCATCGCGCCGCAGCCAGTGCTCTGGTCCCCGCACGTCCCTGCGCTCTCCGGCGTGACGCTCGAAGAGAACAGAGAACTCATCTACCAGTATCTTTACTACGTGGGTGAGGATTTGACGAAGGTCGATGTGGAGAGGTTCGAGGAGCTGGATTACAGGAGCCGTTACCTGATTCATTCGCTGATCGAGTGGGGGCACAACGACCCTGCGTGGACCGTCAACTGGCGGCAGATCACCCCGCAGGACTTGCGCGTGGCGATTGATGATTACGCAAAGTATGCCGCCGCCTTCACGCGTGAGCGTGCCTCCAAACCCACGCTCTCCTACGTCGTCGCCCCGGCCGAAGCGCCGCCCGATTTCTCCAACCTGGACCGCTGGTACGAGCGCGACTCAGGAGAGCGCATCGGAAAATTCATTCTCTATCGCGTGAGGTTAAGGTAGAAGAACTGTAGAGGCAGAGGGCAAGTCCTCGATCCGTTTTCCAGCGTGAGGAATAAATAACAGGGATGGACAGGATAGACAGGATAAGACAAAACAAGATAGCTAGTTCTTATTTCTTTTATCCTGACAATCTCTGTCCATCCCTGTTAAATTTCCGTTCCCGATTTAGAACTCGAACTTGACCGCGAGCTGGAACTCCCTCGACGGGAAGAAGGTTCGCGGCAGGCCGAAGGTGAGCGTTCCCGTCGGGATGGTGAAAACGTTCGCGCCCGTGAAGCCTGAGTAGAGGCTCAAGTTTGGCGCGAGCACGTTGGTGCGGTTCGTCAGGTTAAAGCCTTCGCCGATCAGGCGCAGGCGCATGTTCTCGCCCAGAAAGATGGTGCGCGTGATTCTCATGTCGCTCTGCCAGAAGGCGCGTGTCCGGAACTGATTCCTGACTGTGCCAGGCGCGCGGTCGTTAAAGCGGTTCCCGTCATTGTTCAAATCGGCCCCGACCGTCGCCGTGTAGGGCACGCCGGAGTTGATCTGCGTGATGCTGGAGAAGGTGTAGTTGCTCAGGAGCGCCCGCAGGAACGCGTTGTTAGACTTCTTGAAAGTGCCAAACTCTCGCACGGAACTGAAGACGAAGCGATGCGGGATGTCCACGTCGGCCGTGCCGTAATCGTCGCGCACGTTCAACTGGTTGAAGACGATCTTGGCGTCGTCGCCGGCGTTGCCTGGGACAACCGAAGTCTGGTCCGGCCTGTCGTCCTTCGCCTTGGAGAAGGTGTAGGTGGCCAAAAACTGCCAGCCCTTGACGAAGCGGCGCTGCAACTGGAAGGCGATGGCGTTGTACTCGGAATTGCCCGTGCTCTCGAAGAGGTTGACGCGGCTGTAATTCGTCAGAGGTCTTGGAGCGACGAAGCGCGGAACCTGGAACGTCGCTCCGTTGGTTGGGTCCGTGAACGTGACCAGCGTTGGCGCGGGCAAGTTGATGTCGCGCGTGCGCGACACGTGCACGCCCTTGAAGAACATGTAGTTCACCGAAAGACTCGTCCCGCGCATGATCTCGCGCTCGTAACCGAGCCGCCCCTGCTGCACGTAGGGCTGCGCGTAATCGTCCGCGAAAAGGTAGATGCTAATCGGCGAGGCTCCGACGGACGGGGCCGCCGCCAGCACGTTCGGGTAGGTCAGGCCAAGCGCCGTAATCTGCGCCGCCGTCAGCGAGAAGTTCTTGACGTTGATGCCGTTCTGCGAGTGCGCCGTGCCGAGCATGATGCCCGTCGTGCGGCCGTAGAAGATGCCGTAGCCGCCGCGCAGCGTAGACTTGTCGTCGAAGGCGTAGCTAAAGCCAAAGCGCGGCGCGATGTTGTTTGTGTCCGAAGGCTGCGTGCTCGTGTCCAACCCGTTGTTGATGAGCTGCGGGTCAGGATTGCGCACGGGCGGCGCGGCCAGGGTTTCAAGATCGTAGCGCACTCCCATGTTGAGCGTCAGTTTCGGCGTGACCTTCCAGTCGTCCTGGACGTAGACGGCATAGTCGTTGATGTCCGGGTGCGTGGTCGCGCCCGTCGTGCCCGCGCCCGCGAAAGCCTGCTGGAACCCGGAGGGCGTGTTGGTCCCGAACGCCGTGTAGTTGTTGAAGGTGTACTGGCCGCTGAAGAAGCCTGGGAAGAAGTTAAGGATGCGGTCGAAATTGAAATCAATCCCGGTCTTGAGGTTGTGGCGGCCCGTCGCATAGAGCAGGTTGTCTACGAACTGCCAGCGGCGGATGGTGGTCTCGCGCGGGCTGAAATTGTTGCGGCCGATGTTGAGAAAGGTGCCCGTTGTGCCAGCGACGACGGTCCCGATGCGCGCCTCCGGCTGGTCCGTGTTGGCCTCGCCAGGCTCCGCGTCGCGCGCCACCTGAAAGCGCAGCTCGTTGACCAGCTTCTCGGTCAAGGTCGAGGCGAGCGTGCCGGAAAAGGTGGTCGTCCGCGCGAGGCTGCTCCCCGTGTGTTCGAGCACGCTCTGCGCCCCGGTGCTCTCGTTATTGATGCCCGTGAAATTCTGGCGGTTGAAGCGCAGCGAGAGCTGGTTGCTGTTGTTGAGGCGTATGTCGCCTTTCGCCATAAAGACGTCCTGGTCGCGCCCGATAGGGTAGGTTTCGAGCTTGGGCAGCAGGATGTTTCTGACGGCGAGCGGCGCGCTGTTGACGTTCGGCGCGTCAATCGGGTTCGTTAAATCCTGCCGCTGCCCGTCGTAGGTGAAGAAGAAGAAGGCGCGGTTTTTGACGATGGGGCCGCCGATGCGCCCGCCGAACTGGTTAATCTGCTGCGGCGTGCGCTTATTGAGAAGCCCGCGCTGGGCCTGACTATTCTTGTTGGCCGTCGGGTTGGCGTTCAGAGATTCGTCGCGGAAGAATTCAAAGAGCCCGCCGTGGAATTCGTTCGAGCCGGACTTGGTGACGACGTTGATGACGGCACCGCCCGAGCGCCCGAACTCAGACGAGAAACCGTTCTGGTTGACCTGAAACTCCTGCACGGACTCTTCCGAGAACTGGTAAGGGGGGCGCACGCCCGTGCGGCCGAACGCCTGCCCGAAGAAGGTGTTGTTATTGTCCACGCCGTCAACTTGCAGGCTGTTGAGCGTCCCCTTCTGGCCGCCGACGCTCAAATCGCCCTGGCGCGTAGGGTCGCGTATGACGCCGGGCGTGAGGGTGGCGAAGTCCAGGTAGTTGCGACCGTTGACGGGCAGGTTCTGGATGGCTCGCTCGTTGATGGTGGTCGAGACGGAGGTGCGCGTGGTCTCGACCACAGGCGGCTCCGCATCCACGTTAACCGTCACCGTATCGGCACCGGCCAGAGGCAGGGTAATTTCGAGCGGCGTCTTGCCGCCGACCGTGACAGTGACGTTAGAGTAATCCCCGGCCTGGAAGCCACCAGGCGCAGACGTCTTGACGTTATAGGAGCCTGGGGGCAGCACGATGATGCGATAGTTGCCGTCCCCGTCGGTCGTCGTGCTTTTTTCAAAGCCGGTCGCCTGGTTGGTGGCCGTGACGGTGACGCCTGGGATGACTGCGCCCTGCGGGTCCAGCACGCGGCCTTCGATGTCCCCGGTTGTGGCCTGGGATTGAGCGAAACTGCTGACTGAAAGAAGCGTCAGGGTTGCGGCCAGAGCGAGCAGTCTGGCGGCGTGGGAGATAGTTTTTCTGGACATGATTTTCCTCTCGGGCTAAGGCAATTCTGAAAAAGGCAATTCTTTAAAGTGGAGATGTGCCCGAACGGTAGAGAACCGCTTTAATGCTTTGAGGACTTGCCGGTAAGAAAAACTGGCCTGAAGACCGCTCGGAACGCCGGGATATTAGTCGAGAGCGCCCGGCAAAGGCAAGGACAGGCGGAGAGGGTAGTGAGTCAGTTTAAAGGGAAGAAGGAATTAACAGGGATGGACAGAGATTGTCAGGATAAGAATCTGAATCAGCAATCTTGTCTTGTTTTTATCCTGTCTATCTTGTCCATCCCTGTTCGAATCCTCCACAAATTGACATAGTATCCGGGAACCTCTCTCCCCGTTCCCGTTTCTCCGGCATTCGTAGTTTATCGCTTAACACGCGCCATGAGGCGCTCGATCTCGTCCGGCGCTGAGGGAATCTTCTCGGACATCTTCCTGAGAGTGTTGTCCGGCATGACCAGATAATCGTCCTCGATCCTGACGCCGAGTTTTTCGCTCTGAATGTAGACGCCTGGCTCGATGGTGAAGACTTCGCCCGGCTGAAGCGCGTGGACGTTGTCGGCCACGTCGTGGACATCCATCCCGAGGGCGTGGCCCAGGCCGTGTATGAAGAAGTGATCCATCGTGTACTCGCGCCCGTCCGTGTCCTTCGCCCTGAGCGGACTCTTGCGTAGGAAGTCCACGGCCGCGACGTGCAGATCAAGGTTAGTCATCCCAGGCTTCCAGCGGGCCGCAACCGCTGCCTGCGTGTCCAGCACGAGCTGATAAACCTCACGCTGGCGCTGTGTGAACTTACCCGAAGCAGGATAGGTGCGCGTGATGTCCGCAGTGTAGAGCGAATACTCCGCGCCGATGTCACAGACCACCAGGTCGCCGGCCTCGATCTTTTTATGATTCTCGCTGTAATGCAGGATGGTCGAGTAAAGGCCGCTCCCGACGATTGAAGGAAAGCCTGGGCGCTCGGAACCGTTACGCGTGAAGGCGGCTTCGAGGAGGGCCTGCACCTCGTATTCGTACATGCCTGGCTTGAGATTGAGCGTGATGTCGCGTTGCGCTTCCCCGGTGATGTCAATCGCCCTTTGCAAGAGGGCGATTTCCGACGGCGATTTTGTCCGCCGCATCTCTCCGACAATCCCCGTGACGGAAGTGACTTCGACACCCGGCAGCTCCTTCATGGCCTGCTGTGCGAACTCGTACTCGCGCACGCGCCCGTTCGATGCGGCGCGCGGCGCGATGGTGTAGAGCTTCATGGAGCTTTGCC
The DNA here is from genome assembly GCA_035275605.1 of Pyrinomonadaceae bacterium. Classification (GTDB taxonomy): domain Bacteria; phylum Acidobacteriota; class Blastocatellia; order Pyrinomonadales; family Pyrinomonadaceae; genus QHXM01. The sequence continues at coordinate 4,922 of DATEMM010000467.1, read as the reverse complement.
CCTGCGCGTTCTTGAACGCTGGGAGCGCAGCGGCCTCTCTCAGCCTGGGCCAGAGGTCGTTGTTGGGAAGCACCTGTTCGGCCCCGAAAACTTTGGCCGTCTCAGGGCCTGGGCCGAGCTGCACGCCCGTCCAGCGCTCCATCTTGAGGTCGCGCGGCGGGATGAAGATTATCTCGCGCGCCCCACCCAGAGAGGGCAGCCCCGGCGGGACGAGCATCACGGAAGCCTCTGGGGTGCGAACGCCGGTCAGATACGCGAACCAGTTGTTCTGCCGGTAGCGCATCTCCACGCCCATGTCCTCTTCGACGTTGCCGAGGATGACGACGACGCCGTCCTTAATTTTGGAGAGCAGTTTCGCGCGCCGCGCCTGATACTCACCGATGGGCTGGTTGAGCAGACGCACGCCCGGCTCGTCCCAGAAATCCGAATCAGCAAAGGCAGCGGAAGCGCCGAAAGGCTTGAGCGCGATGAGAAACAGGAGCGCGAGTAAAATGGAGGTTAATCTTCTCATAATCATCATCAGATAATTGTTTTGGAAACGCGTTGCGCGCCGTCAATCGTTAATTCAAGAACGATTGACGGCGCGCGATGGTTTCAATAATTGGTTCTCACGAATTACGGCCGGGGGCCAGGGGCCGCCACAAGGTCTGTAGCCTGCTGCCCGTCGTCGTCTGCAAGATGCTCATCACGCCCATATAGCCGTAGCCGAAGAAGAAGAGGAACAGAAAAGGAATCGTCCCCCACAGGTGCATGCGCACGGCGTACATGATGGCCAGCAGGAAGTAGACCGAAAATCCCAATTCGAGCAGCGGCAGCCAGCCACGCTTGCGCTTATACTTTTTCCGCTTCCAGGTCTCGTCCCGCTGCTCTTCGACGCGGTACTTGGGCGTGCGAACGAACTCCGTCCGGTAGCCGACGAGCGCCTCCACGACGGCGCGCGCGTTCGAGAAGGCGAGCCCGATGCCTAAGCCCATCACGAGGGGCAGGTGCAGGAGGCGTGGGCTGCGCCGCTTGTCCAGGTACCAGACGCCCGTGCCGTAAAAGAGCAGGACCGAAAGGGTCGAGAAGAAGAGCAGCGGCACGTCGAAGACCATCAGGTGGTAAAAGCCCTGGTTGTAGCGCACGAGCAGGAGCGGAAATTGCAGCAAGCTGACGACGATCATCAGAGGGTAGCTGATGTTTCCCGTCAGGCGAAAGAACATTTCCAGTTTGACGCGCAAAGGGAGACGCGCGGCCCAGATTCTGCGAAAGAGTTTCAGGCCCACCTGCATCACGCCCTTGGCCCAGCGCCGCTGCTGCGCCTTGAAGGCGTTAATCTCGACCGGAATCTCCGAGGGCGCGTCCTCGTCCAGCAAGTAGACGAAGCGCCAGCCCATTAGTTGAGCGCGGAATGAGAGGTCCGTGTCTTCCGTCAGGGTGTCGTGCTGCCAGCCGCCGCTCATCTCTATGGCCCTGCGCCGCCAGATGCCTGCCGTGCCGTTGAAGTTGAAGAAGCCCCCGGTGCGGTTGCGGACCGTCTGCTCCACGACGAAGTGACCGTCGAGCATGATGGTTTGCAGTCGCGTCAGCAAGTTGTAGTCGCCGTTGATGTGCGACCAGCGCATCTGCGCGCAGCCCACCAGCGGGTCCGTGAAGAAGTCCACGAGCTTGCGCAAACAGTCCGGTTTTGGCACAAAGTCGGCGTCGAAGATGGCGACCAATTCGCCTTTGGCCGTCTTCAGGCCGTTTTCGAGCGCGCCAGCCTTGAAGCCCGTCCGGTCCGTCCGGTGTATGTAGTGTATGTCGAAGCCCTCGCGGCGGTAATGCTCGACCGTGGCCTCGGCCAGCTTCACAGTCTCGTCCGTCGAATCGTCCAGGACCTGAATCTCCAGCCGGTCGCGCGGGTAATCAATCTCCGTCACGGATTTGAGCAGGCGCTCGACGACGTACATCTCGTTGAAGAGCGGCAACTGGACAGTGATGAGCGGCAACTCTTCTTCGCTGAAGCGGTCGGCGGGCGAGGGGACGAGCTTGCGATAGCGCCAGAAGTCCACCACCTGCTTGACGCGGTAGCCGCCGTAGATGGCCAGGATGGTCAGGATCGAGAAGTATAGAATCAGGACCGTCCAGTCGAACGTGTCCAGCCGGTAGAGCGGGCTGATGTTGCCGCTGGTCTTCTCAATCAGCTCGCAAAAGTTAGGGAACTTGACGCAGATGTCGTCGGCGGCCAGGGCCAGGGCTAGCGGGTAAAAAGGCATTACAGTATTCCAAAACTCCAAAAGCGAGGGCACTTGCTGTCAAAGCAGGGCGGCGGCGCTAAAAAGCCGGAGCGGTTCCGGCCTCGGGGCCACAGCCGCGTCGGGACATAAAACAAGCAGCGCATCTGCTTCAAGCATCCAGCGCTGCCCGCCACATAAGACGCTGATTGTAACCTAAGTTGCCCGTTGTCCAAAACTGTCCACGGGCGTCCACTAAGGGCGAATCTTAGAGGGTGAAACCGCTTGAAAGGTTGGTCGGGTCAAGAGGTGTCCGGGCGTGTCGGCACAAAAGCGGCACAACATTAAAGGTTTTGTCGGCACGGGTGGGCTGACCGAAGAGGAGAAGAAAAGGTGATAGACGAAGAGGAGTTGATACAGTTTCAGACTCAGCGGGCTAAGGAACGCGAGGCTGTCAGACGGTTAGGAGAACAAATCGGCTTTGGTAACATGATGCACCTCGCAAGCGAAGTCTGGGGCGAGGTCTGGGGCGTTAAGGGCATAAACTTTCGTGTAGGCCCGTGTGCGGCCCTCACAGTGCCCCGTGGTGTCAGGGGTGTGGCTGGCTTACCAGAAGGGCTAAGGAAGCCAAAGATTCGGCAGTCTAGTCGTTTGATCTGTTTGGGGACTGCTCCCCAGTTACGGAAAAGAAAATGAAGATAGTTTTCCTTGACATAGATGGCGTACTCGTCACGCTTGAATCATTCACCAAGTATAAGACGAGTGGGAACCATGCTCGCGCGCATCCTGATTGTGTCTCTGCTCTTAACCTAATCTTGAAGGCAACGGGTGCACGGATAGTCATATCAAGTTCATGGCGTGCGCCTCGTCGTCTAGGTTGGTTTCGGCTGAAGTTTCACGAATGGGGCATCCACGCTGCCAAGAGTCGAACTATAGGAATGACGCCTGACCTCCCACGCTACAACGGCCTCATCTGGTTAGGTAAGGAGCGCGGCGATGAAATCCAGGCGTGGTTGGATGAGCACAAGGGGGTAGAATCATTCGTGATTCTTGATGACGACTCGGACATGAAGCATTTGAAGCCTCGTCTTGTGCAATCAACATTTGAGAAGGGACTAACACCTCAACTGGCAGAGAAAGCGATAGCCCTTCTATCCACTGCTAATTGAAGCGGAGCCGCCTAGTGCTACGAACACTAAACGGCCCCATGACCACAACCCAACTCTGCAAAGGAGAGTTAAGCTAATGATCGTCAGAAATCTAGCACGCCTTTGTGTGTGCGCGTCAATTCTCTTCACACTCACAATCCACGCTCAGGACGCTCCAAAGTCCGTCCAAGCAAAGTTCCTGAAACAACCCAAGCAGGCCGAGAAGCTGGACACGTTTAGCAATCCCAAACCTTTTGGCAAGTGGTTTATTCTCTCTTCTGTTATCTACTGGGGAGGCTCAATCGCTGATTTAGCGTCTTCACAGAACGGATACGAGGTCAATCCCCTGCTTCGTAATCCTTCTGGCAGAGTCGGTAATGGAAAGGCTCTACTGCTCACGGGCTCAGGCTATGGGTTGACGTTGATGATTGAGAAGCGCCATCCGAAGGCTGCGACCGTCCTGAGATTTATCGTCGGAGGCGTGCGGCTGGGACTGGCTTTTCGGAATCTGAGGCAGTAGAGTTACTGGAGCACGTAGCCAACCTGCCACCCTGGGCTTGGATGGCGGCATGTGCGGGGCGTCCAAAGGTGGCGTCCCGCTTCTGTTTTAGATTATGATGCACACTGCCATGAACTTCTTAGACCGCTTTCAATTTCTAGCCTACTCACCGCGTTTTCGTCGGTGGCGCGGCGGCTGGTGGTATCAAATCTTCATTCCCTACAAAGAAAATAAGCAGCGTGGGCGTTTGAAATGGCTACGCTGCGAGGCCGATCACGCGCGGGGCGAATGGTGCAACGACGTTGAAAACCACGTCCCCTCTGTTAGTAAATTGTCCGCCACGCATACACATCCCCCGCATCCTTAGCGCAGACCTCAACCGTATCCTTCACGCCCGCCCCGCCGTAGTCATGCCAGATAACACCGCGATTCGTCGCGTCACAGGTTGGCTTTGTGCCGGGGTCTCCAAGCTTGATAGTGCTGCTTGTCAGGCCGAAGATGCCCGCCGCGTGCCTTTCAATCTTCGTGTCTACGGCTGAGCCGTTGGGGTTGTTGTTAGAACTATTGAATCCGAAGTTTGCGTTAGCGGATAACCTGATAAACGACCCCGTAGCTTGTGCATCTATTACCGCCGTCGCCCCGAACAACACAGCATCGTAGCTCAAAGTTGCGCTCTCTGCGTTGTTGCCGAAATGAGCGCCACGCGAACCTATTCTCCCCGCACTGTCCAGGCGAAATCTTATGTTCGTCCCGTCGCTCGTGACTTCTATGAGGTTTACGGTCTGACTGCCTGACGGGTTTATTTTGAGGGCCGCTACGTTCGTGCCTGGTGTTATTGTTTGGGTTGTAGAGAAAGTTTGAGCCCGATTTATACCAGCAACGGTAATGTCTGCATCCGGCCACGTGTAGATGCGATTAGCCGTAATAGTAGAAGAGAACGTGCGGGTGAATCCGTCCGAGCGCAGCCAATTAAATTGCCCGGAGTTGTCAAAGAATAGTCTCCCCGCGCTCGTCGGAGTAGCAGGAGCAGAAGATTGATTCGCTATTTGGAGGAATCCTGCGCCGCCCGTACCAGTGATG
>DATEMM010000466.1:0-8165 GCA_035275605.1 Pyrinomonadaceae bacterium | reverse complement strand
TTGTTCGATAGTTAGTGAACTGCATGTCGATGCCGAAATCTCTGGCTTTCAGTTTACTGATGATGTCTTGCAGGGTGTCGCGGTCGCGGCCCGTGATGCGCACCGTGTCGCCCTGAATCGCGGCCTGGACTTTGGCCTTGCTGTCCTTGATGAACTTGACGATCTCCTTGGCCTTCTCCTGCGGGATGCCCTGCTGGATTGAGACGTGCTGGCGCACTGTGCCACCGGCGGCCGGCTCGACGCTGCCGTAGCTTAAAGCTTTTAAGGGCACACCGCGCCTGACCAGCTTCTGCTGGAGGATGTCGTTCATATTGCGCAGGCGCGTCTCGTCCTCCGCCGCCAGCACAAGCTCCTTCTCCTCCAGGGTGACTGCTGCACGGCTGCCTTTGAAATCGAACCGCTGGCTGACTTCTTTTGAGGTTTGATTGATGGCGTTAGTGATTTCGGCCCGGTCAACTTTGGAGACGATGTCGAATGAATTTTGCTGCGCCATAGATTTCAGGTGTTCGACGGCCGAGCGTAAACGCCCCGGAACACGCGCGTGAGCATAACATCAAAGCTCGGCGCGGCGAAAGTTCCCCGGTCATTATTTAGCATAATTCAGCCAGGAAGCTTGAGGCCGAAAAAGCGAGCGAAGTTTTCCGACGTCAAACGGCCCATCTCTTCCTGGGCCATTCCGTGAAGCTCCGCCAGACAGCGCGCAGTCTCCACGACGCGCGCGGGCTCGTTGCGCCGCCCGCGAAATGGGACGGGCGTGAGATACGGGCAATCCGTTTCCAACAGCAGGCGCTCCCTTGGAACAAGGCGCGCCACATCCCTCAACTCCTCGGCCTTCTTGAAAGTGACGTTCCCTGCGAACGAGACCATGAAGCCAAGCTCGACGACCGCCCACATCATCCGAAGACTCCCGCCGAAGCAGTGCATCACGCCGCCGCGCTCTTGCCCGCCCCACTCCTCGCGCAGGATTTCGACCGTCTCCTCGTCCGCCTCGCGCGAATGAATCACGACCGGAAGATTCGCGCTTCGCGCCAACCGCAACTGCCGCGCGAAGACCTCGCGCTGCACCTCGCGCGGCGAATGGTCGTAATGATAATCGAGGCCGATCTCTCCCCAGGCTATGACGCGCCGGCTCTTTTGGATTAACGCCTGAATGCGCCGCTCCGCCTCGTCGTCAAAAAGGCGCGCGTCGTGCGGGTGGACGCCGACGGCGGCGTAGACGCCTTCGTACCGCTCGGCCACCTCCACCGCCCGCTCCAGAGAGCCGCTCTGCGGATCGCCCGTCCCCACATTCAAAATCGCGCCGACTCCAGCCGCGCGCGCCCGCTCAACTACCTCGTCGCGGTCCGCGTCGTACTCCTGACCGTCAATGTGCGCGTGGGAATCGACAAACATAAGGCAGTGGTCAGTGGTCAGTGGTCGGTGGTCAGTTAAAAGAAAAACCTTTTCGGCTTTTGGTTAGTATTTTTGCTAGTGGACAGTGACAACTATGCCTTCGTCAACTGTTCTTAACTGACCACTGACCACCGACCACTGACCACTGTTACTTGAGTCTTGCGCCGTTGGGCACGTCTTCGGTGAAGGTGGCGATGACGGGGCGGCCCTCGTCGCCGACGGAGGCCGCGAGGACCATGCCCTGCGATTCGAAGCCGCGGAGCTTGCGCGGCTTGAGGTTGGCGACGACGGCCACCTTACGCCCGATCATCTTCTCCGGCTCGTAGTACTCCGCGATGCCCGCTAGAATCTGGCGCGGCTCGCCCTCCCCCAAATCAATGGTGAAGCGCAGCAGCTTGTCGGACTTCGGCACGCGCTCGGCCGTCAAAATCTCGCCCACACGCATGTCGATCTTCGCAAAGTCGCCGATCTCTATAAAGCTCGCCCCGGCCTGCGCCTCAGTCTGTCCGGCGGGGACGGCGTCCGCCTCTGTCGCGCCCTGCATGGGCGGCGCGGCGGGTTTAGTCTCGGCGCTCCCTGGAGCGCCGGCCACCGCGTCTGCTTCGGTCGCGTGTGTGCCGGAAGGCGCGGTCTCTTTTTCTATCTCGGCCATAGTTTTCGCCTTGTCAATGCGCGGAAAGAGAGGCTTGACCTCGCCCACGCGCGTTCCCTCCTCCAAAGTTCCCCAGATGAGTTTCGTCGGGTCAGCCTGTGCCAGGCTACCCGTCAATCCCATCTGCTCGTAAATCCTCTCTGTCGCCTCAGGCATCACCGGGTAAAGCATCACGGAGAGCCACCGCAGGGCTTCCGCGGCCCTGTAAAGAATAGCGTTCAGCGTCTCGCGCTGCCCTTCGTCCTTAACCAGGTCCCAGGGCTTGGCGTCCGAGATCATCTTGTCCACGCGCGCGATGACGCCCCAGGCGATTTCGAGCGCGCGGCTGATGCCGTAATCCTCGAAGCTGGACACGAACTGGTCCCTCGCGTGCTCAAGGGCAGAGGCCAGAGACTGCGCGTCCGGGTCAACCCCTGCGCGCTTGGCCGCTAGATACTTCTCCTCGGAGATGTTCGGGTCGGGAATAAGCCCGCCGCAGTAGCGATGAATCATTGTCAGCGTGCGACTAGACAGGTTGCCAAGCCCGCTCGCCAGATCGCTGTTCGTGCGGTCAATCAGGGTCTCGTAGCCGAACTTTCCGTCCTGCCCGAAGACCATCTCGCGCAGACAGTAGTAGCGCACCACGTCGTTCGAGAAATGCTTGTGCAGAACGCCGAGGTCGATTGCGTTGCCGAGCGACTTGGACATCCTGCGCCCCGTAGGGTCGAGCCACATCCCGTGCGCGAAGACCGTGCGGGGCAGCTCGATCCCGGCCGCTAGGAGAAACGCCGGCCAGTAGACGGCGTGAAACCGCAGGATGTCTTTGCCGACCAGATGCACGGCGGGCCAGAACTTCTCGAACCCGACCGCCTGCTCCCTCTCGCTGTTGCCGAAGCCGATGGCCGTGATGTAGTTCGTTAATGCATCGAACCAGACGTAGATGGTGTGCGTCGGGTCGTCCGGCACTGGGATGCCCCAGCTAACGGAACTCTTCTGCCTGCTGATCGATAAATCCTGTAGCCCGCCGCGCACGAAGCTTAAGACTTCGTTGCGCCTCGTCTCGGGGCGTATGAAGTCCGGGCGCGATTCGTAGACGTCCAACAGCGCTTCGGCGTAGTCCGAGAGGCGAAAGAAATAGCTCTCCTCGGCGACGTGGTCGAGAGGTTTTAAATGTTCAAGGCAGGTGGGCGGGTCGCCCTCGCGCTCAGGCTTCGCGTACTCCTCTTCGGATTTGTAGGCCGCGCAGGAGGCGCAGAACCAGCCCTCGTAGTGCCCTTTGTAGATGGCCTCGCGCCCCTTCGGCGTCCGTGTGCGCGCGACGCGCCGCCACAGCTCGCTGACGCCCTCGTAGTGAAAGGGCTCGGTTGTGCGCATGAAGATGTCGTAGCCGCCGTGCTCGGCGTCGAGGCCGAACTCGCCAAAGGTCTTTTTGAAATGGGCGACGATGTTGTCCGAGTACTCCTTGGGCGTAACATTGTTGCGCTCGCCGAGGCGCTGGATGTTAATGCCGTGCTCGTCCATCCCCGTCAGGAAATAGGTCTCGAAGCCGCGCTGCCGGTAATGGCGGCGCAGGCAGTCGGCCACGATGGTCGGGTAGAGGCTGCCCAAATGCGGGAAGCTGTTGGCGTAGTAAATCGGAGTTGTGACGTAAAAAGTTTTCATCTGCACTTGCGCTTATGCGGCAAACATCTCTGCCAGAACCGACAAGACCCCTGCCTGAGATTGTTCGTCAATACGGCCGAGCCTTCTGACCAGACGGGCTTTGTCCATGGCGCGAATCTGATCCAGAACAATCTGACCGCGCTTCCTCTGGAATTTGCACTCTACTCTCGTTGGATAAGAAGTGCCTTTGGTGGTCATCGGGGCGACGATGATCGTCCTGATAAAGCGATTTATTTCATCCGGCGAGATAATCAGGCAAGGTCTGGTTTTCTGTATCTCACTCCCAATCGTCGGGTCGAGGTTAATCAAGTATACGTCGAAACGCTTGACTACCATTGCCACTCATCCTCATCCCACTGAGTTTGAGCGCGTAGATTCTCATCTAATAAGTAGTCGTCACCGCGCTCGGCCATCGCTCTAAACGCGCTTTCCCAATGCTGGCGCGGGTGTTTGGCCGAGCGAATGATGATCTGATGATCCTGGGCCTCCAGCTCCACCTCTTCGGTAAGATTGCTGCGCTCTAAAAGCAGCTTCGGGATGCGAATCCCTTGCGAGTTTCCGATTTTGACGATTCGGGCCTTCATGGCTACATTGTAATTACGAACCCTTCCTCTTTCAAGCAGAGCGGCTCAGAGTTCCCTGCGAAGCGCTGCCCCCGCACCTTCACCTGTTCCGCTGCGCCTTCGCGAATTCGTCGTCGGGGTTGAAGCGCGGCATCTCAGGCATGTCGGCGACGCGCCGCCCGATGGCGAGCGCAATCTCGGCAGACTGAATCATCCCCTTGAAATTCCAGGAATCGCTGTACTCGTCCGAGGGCTGGTGATAGTTCGCCGTGTTGTAAGCCTTGAACTGCTCCTCGCCCCACTTCGCAGTGTGCCCAATGAAATCCTTCCCTTCCTTCAAGCTGATCGAAGGAACGCCGACCTTTGCGAACGGGAAATGGTCCGAGCGGTAGAAGGAGCCCTGCTCCGGGCGCGGGTCGGGGCCCACAGTCATCCCGCGCTCGCGCGCGACCGCTTCGACCACCGCGCGCAGCGTCGAGCGTTCCGCCCCGAGCGGCACGAAGTCGCGCGTCGGTCCCAGGATGTTCATCGAATCCAGGTTGACGTTTGCCGCGGTCTTACGCAAAGGCACGAGCGGGTGGCGCGCGTACCACTCCGCGCCGAGCAGGCCCTGCTCCTCTGCGGTCGGGAAGAGGAAGAGGCTGGAGCGCCGCGGCCTCTCGCTCATGGGAAGTTTGGCCAAAGCCTCCGCGACGGCGAGCACGGACGCTACGCCCGTCGCGTTGTCGAGCGCGCCGTTGTAGATTCGGTCGCCCTTCTTATTCGGCTCGCCTATCCCTAAATGGTCCCAGTGCGCGGAATAGATTACGTACTCGTCGCGCAGTTTCGGGTCGCGCCCAGGCAGAATGGCCGCCACGTTCGGCGCGTTGACGCGCTTGACCTCGCTCCTGATGTTGATCGAAGCCGTCAGACCCAGCTTGACCGGCTGAAAGTCGCGCGACGCTGCCTGACGGCGCAACTCGTCCAGGTTCTGCCCGGCCAGTTGCATCATGCGACGCGCCGCCGGGTCCGTTATCCAGGAGCGCAGCTTGAGGTACGGGCTCGAATCGTTTTCGCCACGCGCGATGTCAAAGCGCCAGGAGCCATTCGAGGTCCGCACCACGCTCCAGGGATAGCCAGCGGATTCATCCGTGTGAAGCAGGATGACCCCGGCGGCCCCGCGCCGCGCGGCCTCCTCGTACTTGTACGTCCAGCGACCGTAATAAGTGAGCGCGCGCCCGCCAAAGAGATTCGGCTCCGCGGGCGTGGCTGGCGGGTCGTTGACCAGCATGACCAGAATCTTGCCGCGGTAATCCCCAGCGCTTCCCTTGTAATCGTTCCAACGCTGTTCGGGCGCGTCCACGCCGTAGCCGACGAAGACCAATTCGCTGTTGACGTCTACTTCCGCGGTCTGTGCGCCCGTGAAAGCGACGAACTCTTCGGCGAACTTGAAAGTCTCGCTCCGCCCGCCGGAGCTGACGGTGAGCGTCGTCGAAGGGTCTGCCTTGACGCCGACGAGCGAGACCGGCTGGAAGAAGCTGCCGTCGCGACCCGCGCCTTTCAAGCCCATCGCTTCGAGCTGCGCTGCGATGTACTTGGCTGCTAACTCGCCGCCTGCCGCTCCCGTCCCGCGCCCCTCCAGTTGGTCGTCGGAGAGAAACTTGATATGACCCCGCAGAAACTCTTCGTTAATTGGCCCGGAAGCGCCAGCGGTCCTATTAGCGGCGGCGCGCCTCTGTGCCAGTGTGCTCGTGCCCGAAACTGAAAGCGCCAGCGTAAGTGCCAGAAAGGAATTGAATCTCCTAGTCGTCATCAGTCTCTCTCCTCTCACTTCCCTTTGATGAGTGACATCGCTTCGGCGCGCGTGCGCTGGTCTTTGCGAAAGCCCCCGAGCACGGCGGACGTGATCGTTATCGCCCCAGGTTTTTTGACCCCGCGCAGGGTCATGCAGGTGTGCTCGGCCTCGATCACCACCATCACGCCGAGCGGTTTTAGCCCCTCGTACAGCGTGTTGGCGATCTCGGAGGTCAGGCGCTCCTGCACCTGCAAGCGCCGCGCGAAGATTTCCGCCAGCCGCGCGAGCTTCGACAGGCCGACGATTCGCCCGTGCTTAGGAATGTAAGCGATGTGGCACTTGCCGACGAAAGGAGCCAGGTGGTGCTCGCAGATCGAAGCGATGTTGATGTCTTTGACGATGACCATCTCGTCGTGCGTGTCGCCGGGGAGGGGGACGACGTGCTGCTGCGGGTCCTCGCGCATTCCTGCGGTCAGCTCCGCGTACATCTCCGCCACGCGCTGCGGCGTGTTTTGCAGCCCCGGCCGATTCGGGTCCTCGCCGATTCCTTCCAGAATCAAGCGCACGCCGCGCGCGATTAACTCAAGGTCCACGGGCGGGCGTTCCGCTTTCGCCAACTCTTCCCCGGCGGCGTCTGACAGTTTGGTGCTCATCTCTTGAAAACTCTACCTCCGCGACCGTCGGTACGAGTCGCGCGCGGCCCGCTCGACCGCCTGCAACGTGACGTTGGCACGGCTTGCGGCGGCGCGGCACTGCTCGTACTCTGGCATCTCCTTAACGACGCTCCCATTGAGGAGTGCCACTTTAACATCAATCGCCCCGAACTCTGTCTCGACCCTGACGGTCTCGCGCCGCAACGCACGGCGCATGACCTCGAAGTAGCGCACGCCGAGCGTCGTCGTTTCGGTGAATAGAAGCTGGCACATCTCTTCACGTTGGCCTGGCCGGCAGAGGATGGAGATGACGACGCCTGGGCGGTTCTTCTTCATCTGCACGGGCGTGAAATAGCAGTCGAGCGCCCCGCCCTGAAATGCCTTCTCCATGATGTACCCGTAGATTTGCGGCGACATGTCATCAATGTTCGTCTCGACCATGATTAACGTCTCGTCTGCGGACGCTTCCGTCCCGGCGGCGTCGTCTCCAACGATCAGGCGCAGCACGTTGGGAAAGTTCTGGTACTCGCGCCCGCCCGCGCCGTAGCCGGTCCCCTCGACCCTCATCTTCGGCAGTGGGCCAAACTCTGTGCAGACGGTGGTGATGATGGCCGCGCCCGTAGGCGTAACCAGCTCCCCGCGTATGTCCGTGGAATAGACTGGCGCACCCTTGAGAAGCTCAGTGACGGCGGGCGGGGGCACCGGGAAACGACCGTGCGCCATCTCGACTGTGCCACTACCGACGTGCAGTTCCGAGCAGGCAAAGCGCTCGATTCCGAGCAGCTCGAAACCGATGCAGGCACCCGTCACGTCAACGATCGCGTCCAGTGCGCCGACTTCGTGAAAGTGTATACGCTCGACCGGGACGTTGTGAATTTTAGCCTCGGCCTCGGCCAACCGCGAGAAGATGCGCGCCGCGCGGTCTTTGACTCCATCGCTCAGACGCGAATCGTAGATGATCTTGAGAATGTCGCCCAGGTGGCGGTGCGCGTGCTCGTGCGCGGTGCGAACGTGCGCTCGCGTGGCGCTGATTCCAGAGCGGTCAACCGTCTCGAAGGCCACTTCAAAGCCCTGGACGTTAAGCGCGGAGAGGGCTTCCGCGAGGGCGCGCGGGTCAACGCCGACGCCCACGAGAGCGCCCAGGATCATGTCGCCGCTCGCCCCGGCGAAGCAATCGAAGTAAAGGGTCCTCATTCGTTCTCAAACAGCGGCAGAACTTCCCCGGCCTTCCCCTGTATGACCTCGTCACATAAACCGGAGAGCGGTGTGCGCTCCGGGTTGACCTCGATGATGTACGCGCCCGCACCTTTCGCAATCTCCGGCAGGCTGGCCGCCGGGTAGACCAGTGCGGAGGTTCCGACGACAAAGCACAATTCGCAGCTTGCAGCCTTCGCCGCCGCGAGCTGGAGAGGTCCGGCGGGCACTATTTCGCCGAAGAGGACTACGTCGGGCCTGAGATAGTTTCCGCAGTCCGTGCAGGTGTAGGAGCG
>DATEMM010000465.1:0-6599 GCA_035275605.1 Pyrinomonadaceae bacterium | reverse complement strand
ATAGGTTGTCTGTTGCAAAGAGCTGCATGAGTTTCATCATAAATGCGAGAAACCTCAAATGGAAGAAAATTAGCCTGCTTGAGTTTATGCCTTCCTGCAACTCTGCTTGGGTAAAGCTCGACTCTGTCAAAATAAAATCCTTCACCTCGTTCCTCATCCCATCCCATGTGTTCAGAGTCTGAATGACATTTACGAAACGATATAGAATCGCAACCTTGGCATTGCATAATCTGAAAATTGTCGGTGTAATGATAGTCTTGCCAATCTAATGCCGTCCCATCAATATCAACTGACTGAAGCACCTTGTGACGAGTTTCCACAAGACACTTTCCACATGGAAGGCAATGCTCTTCATTTTGAGTCTTGTTAACGCTGAATGTTTCTTTATTTCTGTTCATCTGTCATCACCAAAGAAGCTGTCTAACTAAGTAATAGAGATTCTAAAAGAAATGTTATAACACGCCCTTTCGGGAGCATAACACGCTGAAGCTTATTGATTTATTTGTTTATGGATTAGAAAACGTAAGAGCCGCTTTACTGCAAGGGCTAATTCAGGTTGTTTCATTGAGTTTGACTGAGTGCGGAAGAGTGATGATTGATTGCTCTTCCGCACCTTGCTTTTATAGTTAGATACTAATGGGATTAGCTTGGTTTGGCTGAGTTGGCACACATTTGGCACACAAGGCATAAGTAGTTAATCAGCTACCTAGCTGAGGGCGGTCGGGTGCATGCCGTTGTTAGGTGCGTCTTGGTATACAACATCAACAGCGCTTTACTGCCTCGACGATAATCTCACCATGGAAGGGGCGACATTCAAGACCCTTTAGCTCCGGGTGACGACTCTCCCGCCAGTCAACCTTGGTGATGTGCTGGAACCCGGCCTCGTTCAGCAGTAAGACGATCTCGTCTGGATCATAAACGAATTGATGTCCCCATAATCGCATCCCCTCATTGACCATCTGGCAGGGGGTGCTCGGATGCCAGTCCACATCCGACCATTCCGTAGTCCGGCGCGCCGAGTATTCGTTTAGTAACTTTTTTAAGTTCGGTGTGCTAAGGCGTATCACACCGTCAGGCGTCAGCACTCTTTGACATTCCCTCAGGAGTGCCAGAGCCTGGTCCCTCGTAATATGCTCGATGAAGTGCTCACTGTAAATGAACTTTACCGTCTCGGAGTGGAGCGGGAGCGGCTCGGTCAAATCGTGCTGGATTACTCCTTCGGCCGCGTCAAGATCAACGTTCGCCCAACCCGGTAGCAGGTTGCCGCCACAACCCAGGTGTAATTGTGTGGCTGCAAGAGGCCAGCGTTGTTGCAATAGCCGTAGTCTCTTTAGCGACTGACGAAATAAGTGTTTCAATGAAGCAGGAAATAGTCTGCGGGAAGTCCGGAGAATTGCCGTCGTCCCTTTAGTCATATTGCATCTCCCCCAAAATAGCGCCTAACGCGAGGCCTCAACCGCCGCGAGCACAACCGCAGCCAGCGCCGAGTTCACGATAGCGGCCGAGGGGGCTGCGGGACTTGCCCCGCCCCCTACAAATTCATTCGACGTTGCCGAGTTGTCCGAAGCAGGCGTGCGCGGCCGTGGAGGCGGCGGAGGCGACGGAAGAAGGCTGGCACGTATGCGTACAGGAGCATGTCTATGAAGAGTAGCCTGATAGACATGTAAGCGAGGACGGGGGCGGCGGCGAGCGCGCGCAGCGACGAGCGGCGTAGGTCGTAGAATCGTCGCGTCTGCTCGTCGCGCAGTCGGCGGTAAAGTGTATGCAGGTCTTCGGCCGTGCGGCTCAGCACGAAGCGTTCGAGCATGAGTCTCCGGCCAGCGCGCCCCATCTCGCGTGCGCGCCCCGGCTCGCGCAGCATTTGAAGGATGGCACGTGCGAGGTCGCGCGGGTCGTCAGGGTTAGCCTGGAGGCCCGTCTCGTTGTCGCGGACGGTATCCACCAGACCGCCGACGCGCGTCACGACCGTCGGGCATTCCATTAGCAGAGACTCTATCGTCCCGGCGGGGTTGTCGTTCAGAGAAGCCTGCACGGCCACGTCCGCCTCGCAGAGAACTCTGTTGGCGTCGGGGCGGTAGCCGGGGAAGATGACACTCCCTTCAAGGTCCAGCTCGCGAACGAGCCCCTCGACCTCGCGCTTGTACCTCTCGCCCGCCTCACCCCAACCGGAGCCGACCAGAAGAAACTTCGCCCCGGGGTACTCGGCCAGGACGTAGGGCGCGGCACGCACAAGGTCGCCATGCCCCTTGATGCCGCGGTTGTGTACGGCCTCCGGCACCCAGGGCGACTTCGCCAGCCGCGGGTAGAAGTAAGCGACCTTGACGACGAGCGGCGTGTCTGGCGGCCAGCCGAAGGAGGCGCGGATGTTGGCCGGCGCGGTCTTCTGCGGGTCGAAGCGGCGCTCGTCGGGACCGTAGTAAATGAGGGGTGCCCTGTCAGGCCCGACGCCCATCGCGCGGCACAGCTCGACGCTCAGCTCGCACGACGGAATCAGCGCCGACTCCATCCAGCACGTCGCGCGGTCTATCCAGAGCGAGGTGTGGGCTTCGAGGTGGAAGGGCGAGGCGTACATCGCGAGGCGGACGGGCACGTCCGCGAGCCACGCGGCGAGGCGCGTGACAACCATCGAGAAGAAGAGGTGGCTCTGCACCACGTCCACGCGCTCGCGCCGGAAGAGTCGCGCCAGCCTGAAGACCGCGCGCGCCGCGCGCATCATCCCGACCGGCATCGAGAAGTCGAAGTTCTCGACGCGGTAAGGAATGCCTTCGGCGCGAAGAAGCTCCACGAGGCTCCCGCGCTCGCCGCCGACGATGGCCAGGACGTCGCAGCCGTAGCGGTCGCGCAGCTCACGCAACTGCTCGGCCACCCAGCGCGCGCCCTCGGCCCCCGCCACCACGTGGCAGACCTTCAACGTTCGCGGCGGGACGGAAGAAACATTATGCTCCGCGGGCGCTAACATTTACTCATTCAACAGCGCGGCGAGCGGCATGTTTTAACATAGGGGGCACAGTGAAAGATAAATGAATTTTCACTGTGCCCCCTGTGTAGAAAAGGTGACTCGCTTCGCTCAAAGGTAGTCTTGCCCTTACGGCATTGGCTTATCGTTGACACTCAAACGCCGATGATTCAAACTACGCCTACGCACGGCGACCGCGAGGTCTGTTCAGTTTCAAAACTTTCAAGCGGAAGGCCTGCGCGACCCCAATCTAACATAAATGCCTGGTTAAAGAGATGCCCTGGAAGCGCGTAGTCATCATCGGCGCGGGCGGGCACGCGCGCGAGATCGCCGAAATCTTAAGAGATCAGGCGCGGGAAGGGGCGGGGCCGCGCCTGCTCGGCTTCGTCGCCGACGACCCGGAGAATTACCCGGCCGAGATCGGCGGAGTTCCTTTCCTCGGCGACTGGTCGTGGTTCGACGGCGCGGATCTGCGCGACTTGGCCGTCGTCTGCGCCGTTGGGCTGCCGCAGTTGCGCAAACGTCTGGTCGAGCGCGCTACGGCGAGGGGGTTAAAATTCGCGAAAGCCGTCTCTCCGCTGGCCTACGTCTCGCCCGAGGCGAGCTTGGGCGAGGGCGTGATGGTCTTCCCGCACGCCTTCGCTAGCGCGGGAAGTCTCGTAGGCGACCACGCCGTCGTCAACGTCGGCGCGAGCGTGAGCCACGACACGCGTGTCAGCCGCTACGGCACGCTCGGCCCCGGCGTCCGCCTCGCGGGCCGCGTCTTTGTCGGCGAGGGCTGCTATCTCGGCGTCGGCTCCAGCGTCATCAACAGGGTTTCAATCGGCGAATGGACGACCGTCGGCGGCGGCGCGTGCGTCACCATGGATTTGCCCGACAACGTCACGGCCGTCGGCGTGCCGGCGCGCGTAATCAAGACGAAGAAGACGGGTTGGCATGAAGAAACTACAGACCTTGGCGGGGGGTAGCCCTCTGTTCGAGAATATGGTCCGCGTCGCAAGGCCGGTGCTACCCAACTACGAGGCGCTGGCTCCGGAAGTGCGCGACATTCTCGCGAGCGGCTTCCTCAGTAAGGGCCGACACCTGCGGGCCTTCGAGGAGGCGCTGGCCGAACACCTGGGCGTCCGCCACGCCGTCGCGGTTTCGAGCGGCACGACGGGCTTGATGCTCACTTACAGGGCGCTCGGCCTGAAGGGCGAAGTCGTCGTCCCGAGCTTCACCTTCATGGCGACGGTGAGCGCGCTCGTCTGGACGGGAGCGCGCCCCGTCTTCGCGGACGTGAACGCCGCCACCACCAACCTCGACCCCGAAGCCGCCGAGGCCGCCATAACTGATAAGACTTCGGCCGTCGTCGCCGTCCACAACCACGGCAGCCCGGCCGACGTGGAGGAGTTGCGAGCGTTAACAGAACGGCGCGGCGTGCGCCTCATCTTCGACGCGGCGCACGCCCTCGGCTCGCTCTACAAGGGCGCGCCCGTCGGCCCGCAGGGCGACGCCAACGTCTTCAGCCTCAGCTTCACGAAGCTGCTCGTCGCGGGCGAGGGGGGCGTGGTAGCGACGGACGACGAGGAACTGGCCGAACGGATTCGCTTCGGCCGGGAGTACGGTAACACGGGCAACTACGACAGCGCCTTCGCGGGGCTCAACGGCCGGATGGGCGAGCTAGCGGCGCTGCTCGCCCTGCGCGGCCTGCCGGTGCTCGAAGCCGGCGCGCGGCATCGCAACCGACTGGCCGATCTCTACCGCGAAGAGCTTGGGGCCCTCCCCGGCATAGGCTTCCAGCAGGTGCGCGAGGGCGACCGCAGCTCTTACAAGGACTTCTCGATTACGGTCGAGGCCGAAGCCTTTGGCCTGACGCGCGACGAGCTGGCCCTCGCGCTTGAGGCTGAGAACGTCGAGACGCGCAAGTATTACGACCCGCCCGCGCACCGCCACACGGCCTACAGGGAGTTCGCGCCGCCCGACGAGACGCTGCCGAACACGATGCTCCTGGCCGCGCGCAGCCTGAGCCTCCCCATCTGGTCCGACATGGAGCCGGACATCGTCTCGAAAATCTGCGCGGCCATCCGCGGGGCCCACGAGTCGATGGGCCGAATCAGGACCGCGCTCCAAGGCGAAGGCGTCGTCTACGCCACGGGCGGGTCGGCTTAAAGAGCGCCTTTGCGTCTTAATCTCACGCAAAGGTGCAAAGGGTTGAGCGTATACTTTCTAACGTGTTCTTAGTATGATCAGCGGCCGGGACATCGTTCTCATATCCAGCGCAGTCAGCGTCTACGACGACGGCCGGCCCCGCCCCATGATGTTGTTCGCGAGGGTCAAGAGGATGGGCGGGATGAAAGGCTTCAGTCTGTGCCAGAGGCGTGGGTGAGGCTGCTCGGACTCGGCCTCTGCCGTGAGCAAGCTCTTGAAGGATTGGAACTCGGCGTCGAACTCGAAGTCCAGGTACCGGTTGTAGGTCTCTATGAGTTCCAGCAGCGCCGCCCTCTGCTCGGCCGGCGCCTTCTGCGACCAGACGCCGCCGGGGTGTGCCCTGTAGACGGAAAGGATTTCGGGGACGTACCCGATAAGCCCACGCCGGGCGACGATGATGTTGAACAGCCATTCGCGGACCTTTATACTCCACAGTCCGGGTTCAAGGTCGGCGATACGGTCGCGACGGTACATGCAGGCCGAGAAGTTCCCGATGAAGTTTCCCCTCGCGAGCTGGCTCGCCGTGAAGAACGCGGACTCGGCTTCGGGCCCGAACGTCGGATGGACGGCGGCGCTGCCCGACATCTCATCGAGCTTGATGATGCGGTGGAAGCAGAACGAGCACTCCGGGTGGCTCTGAAGGAACGCGGAGAGTAGTTCGAGCCTCCGCGGGGATATCCAGAAGTCGTCGCCCTCTAGGACGGCCACGTACCGGCCACGGCAGGCGTCGAATCCGCGCTTGTAGTTAAGGGTGATTCCCAGCCTCCGCTCGGTCGGGAGGATTCGGACGTGAGGGTTGTTCGCCTCGTACTCCTTGAGAATCGCCGGCGTGGAGTCCTCTGAATAATCGTCCGCGACGACGACCTCCACGCCGAAATTCGTCTTCTGCATCGCCACGCTGTCGAGCGCCTGCCGGACGTATCTGTCCTGGTTGTAGGTGATGAGCAGTACGCTCACTTCGGGTGTGACGCTCATGGGTCTGGAATTATACATCGGGGCCGGCGCGCGCACGCCCCGGCATGAGGGTTTGAGATCATGAGGTTTTGAGATGTTGCGAGAGTACGTCAGCCTTGTCGCATTGGTCCTGGTCATCTCGCTCGTGTTCAGCGGGCTCGAAAGGCTCGCGCCCGCGGAGCGCGACCAGCCCCTCTCGCCGTGGCTCTTCAACCTCGCCTACACGCCCTTCATCCTCCTCTTCATCTTCCTGCTGGGCTTCGTCTTTAACCCGGCCTACGGGCGCGTGATATCCTACGCGGGCGGGGGACTGGTGCCGGCGTTCGCGAGCGGCTGGGCGTCGCGCCTACTATTCGCAGCCGTCTACTTCGTCGTGTGGGACCTCTGCCAGTACGCCCTGCACCGCCTGCAACACGCCGTGCCGCTGCTGTGGCAGACGCACAAGTTCCACCACAGCGAGACTGCGCTGAACTCGACGACGCAGATCAAGGTCCACGCT
>DATEMM010000464.1:0-6621 GCA_035275605.1 Pyrinomonadaceae bacterium | reverse complement strand
ATCAAACTTCTCGTTCTTCTTGACGAGCGAGTTGAAGACGAGGGCGCGTATGCGCTCGCTCGCAGCGTCAACGGATTCCGAGCCGATGGGGTCGAGCGTTGAAATCTTATCCGAGAGCGCGATCACAAAAGTCTCGCTGCGGTTGCGGCAGCCCGGCGCAAGGAGCGCCACGAGAGCCAGAATGAGAAGCGGCGTGACGAGTTTATGAGCACGCATTAGATGGTTCCTCCGTAGTTGTAATTGAGCTTGCCATTGAGGGCTGCGACCTCGTCGGAGAGTTGTTGAAAGCGTGTGCGTTCGAAGGGGAGCGGGGGGCGCGTCAGCGTTTTGAAAGCCTCTATGCGATTCAGCGACAGGTTTATGCGCTCCTGCTCTATGAGGCCGTCGCGGGCCGCCTGAAGCAGTGCGTCATAGCCGCGCCGGACGACCTCCGAATGCGAACAGATGAGGAACATGTCCTGGCCCGCCTGAAAGGCGCGCACGACGGCCTCCTCTATCTGGTAATGCTTGGCAATCGCGCCCATCTCCAGATCGTCCGTGATGACGAGGTGCTTGTAGCCCAGCTCAAACCTGAGAAGCTTGGTCGTGATGGCGTAGCTGAGCGAAGCCGGTTCAAGCCGTCCACCCGCGATGCCCTTGCGTATGTCCACGTTGGGGAAGCCGCCGTGGCTGACCATCACGGCGCGCACGCGGTCGTCTTCTCGCTGAAAGAGTTCTATGTAAGGGGCCAGGTCTTGTGCCATCAGGTCGTCGTGCGAAAGATTTACGACGGCCATCTCGTCATGCGTGTCCACTTCGCCGGCCCCAATGCCCGGAAAATGCTTGAGGCACCCGAGCAGCCCAGTGCCCTGTAAGCCACGCATGTAAACGGTCGTGTAGCCCAGGACCTCGCCGGGCGAGCGCCCGAACGAGCGCGAGTAAAGACCGTTGGAGAGCAGGTCGCGCTCGTCCGTCATGATGGACATGACGGGGGCGAAGTTCATGTTGAAGCCGAGGAGGCGCAGGACCTCTCCCGTGATGCGGCCGAGTGAGCGCGCCCCAGCCAGGTCGCCGTGCTGGCGTATGGTGCGCGCGGCGGGCATAGGCGTGCAGATGCGCCGCAGGCGGTCCACGAGCCCGCCCTCCTGGTCAATCCCGCACAGGGGCTCAATCGGCAACAATTCGCGGACGCCGTCGAGCAGGGAGCGGAGCTGTTCGGGGGCCGCGACGTTGCGACCGAAGATGATGACGCCGCCCGGCTGGACGTGTTCGATGAGCGAGCGCGTCTCTTCATCCAGCTCTGTGCCAGGCAGCCCCGCGTAGAAGAATTGTCCGATCTGCTGTTCGAGTGGGAGCGAAGTTAAAGAATCAAGCATGAAAGTTAGACGATAGGTGGTAAATGGTAAATGGTAAATGGTAAATGGACGAACGGTTCTTTCCATTCACCATTAACTATTTATCGTCTTCAATTCAAACGATGCGTTTGTGAATGCCCTGTAGAATGTCTAGCGCTTCTTCCGGCTTGAGCGTTTCTACATCAACGCCGCGCAGCTCGTCAAGGATGCCCTGGTTGGCCGCGTCAAAGAGTGTGGCCTGCATGCTGATGCGCTTCTGTCGCGCGCGCCGGGCGGCGGCTTTCAGCCCCGCTTCGTCCAGCGCCCAAGCCTCCCACTCGATCTCTGCGCCAGTCTCCGCCGACTTCTTCTCCTCCGCGTCCGCGAAAACGTCCAGCTCGTATCGCTCCAATCTCGCCAGCACGTCGCGCGCGCGCGTCAGCACGGCAGGCGGGAGCCCGGCCAGCCGCGCTACTTCGATGCCGTAGGATTTGGAGGCCCGGCCCCTCTCCAGTTTGTGAAGAAAGACGACCTCGCCTTCGCGCTCGGCGGCCGTGATCTGGTAGTTCTGCGCGCCGGGCAGTCGTTCGGCCAGTTCGGTCAACTCGTGATAATGCGTTGCGAAGAGCGTTTTGGCGGCGTGCTCCGGCGAATCGTGCAGGTATTCGGCGACGGCCCAGGCGATTGAGAGGCCGTCAAAGGTGGCGGTCCCGCGCCCTATTTCGTCCAGAAGTATGAGCGAGCGCGGGCCCGCGTTGTGAAGGATGGCAGCGGTCTCTGTCATCTCGACCATGAAGGTCGAGCGCCCGCGGGCCAGGTCGTCGGACGCGCCGACGCGAGTCCAGATGCGGTCGAAGAGTGGCAGCCGTGCCCTCTCGGCCGGGACGAACGAGCCCATCTGTGCCAGGATGGAGATGAGCGCTGTTTGCCGAAGTATAGTGGACTTCCCGCCCATGTTCGGGCCAGTGATGATGAGCAGGCGGTCAGTCGAGTTGTTCATGTACAGGTCGTTCGGGATGAACGGCTCGGCGCTGACTGCCTCAATGACTGGGTGGCGTCCCTGCGAGACCTCTATCTCGTCGCCGTCATGCATAAGGGGCCGCACGTAGCGGCGGCGCGCGGCCGTCTCGGCGAGAGAGGCCAGGGCGTCGAGCGCGGCCAGGGCACGCGCCGTCGCCTGTATGCGCCTGGTCTCGGCTACGATTTTCGAGCAGACCTCCGCGAAGATTTCGCTTTCCAGTTGCCCGATGCGGTCCTCAGCGCCCAGCACCTTCGTCTCCCAGGCTTTCAGCTCGGGCGTGCTGTATCGTTCGGCATTGGCCAGCGTCTGCCGCCGCTCGTAATCCGCTGGCACACGCGCTGCGCTCGCTTTGGACACTTCTATGTAGTAGCCGAAGACGTTGTTGTAGCGAATCCTGAGCGACGCGATGCCGGAGCGTGCGCGCTCGCGCGCTTCGAGCGAGGCGATGGTCTGCTTGGCGTTGCGGCTCATGCCGCGCAACTCGTCCAGCTCGCCTGAATACCCGTCACGAATCACGCCGCCGTCGCTGAGCTTTGCCGGTGGGTCGTCCGCGATCGCTTCTTCTACGAGGCGGCGAAGCTCCGGCATCTCATCCATGCTCTCGTTCAGAACTTGCAGCAGGGAAGTCCCTGAGTCCGATAACGCCCGTTTGATAAATGGAATCTGATTAAGAGAGCGGAGCAGGGCGCTGAGGTCTCGCGGGTTGGCGGAGTTCATGTTAAGGCGGCCCGTGAGGCGTTCAAGGTCCGCGACCTCTTTAAGCTGGGCGCGCAGGCGGTCGCGCTTTATTTGCGAGTTGTGAAGCTCTTCCACTGCGGAGTGGCGCGCTTCGATTTCGCCGCGGCGGACAGAAGGGCGCAAAAGCCAGGAGCGCAGCAGGCGCGCGCCCATGCCGTTGACCGTCTCGTCAATCACGTCCAGCAGGCGGTGCGTCCGGTTAGAGCTGCCCTGAGATTCAACAAGCTCAAGATTACGAATCGTGACCTGGTCTAGAATGAGGTGGTCCTGCGGCTCAAAGTAGCCGATGTCGGTTACGTGCGCCGCGGCGGCACGCTGCGTCTCCTGCGCGTATCGCAGGCACGCGCCGGCGGCGCGGACCGCCTCGTACTTCCCAGTCAATCCGTAGCCTTCGAGCGAGCGAGCGCCGAACTGTTCGCAGAGCTGCGTGGCACAATCCTCTGTCTGCCAGAGCCAGTCGTCGAGAGGGGTCAGAGTAGCGCCGTTGAAGATCGTCAAGCCGCCCGCCGGGAGCTCGGCTGCGAGGCCGCTTCCGTCCGTGGATGCTGGAGCAGATTCTGCTTCCCCGGCGCGACTGAGCGGCAGGGGAGCGGTGCGTGCTGCCCCGTCGCGCTCGCTCTTGATGAGGGGCGTCAACGAAGCTGGGAAGAGAACTTCGCGCGGGGCGTAAGCTTCTATGTCCGCGCGTATACGCGCCCAGGCGTCGCGCCCGGTGGCCTCTGTCACGCGGAATTCTCCGGTGGACAGGTCAAGAAAGGCCGCGGCCATGCGCTCGCCCGTACCGCAGAGGGCAGAGAGGTAGATGGTTTCGCGCGCCTCCACGAGCTGCGGGTCGATGGCCGTGCCGGGCGTGATGATTCGCACGACTTCGCGGCGGACCAGTTTTTTGGCCTGTGAAGCGTCTTCGGTCTGTTCGCAGACGGCCACGCGGTAGCCTTTGCGCACGAGGCGCGCGATGTGATTGGCCGCCGCGTGATGCGGCACGCCGCACATAGGCACTGGGTCGCCGCGCTCTTTGTGCCTGGCGGTCAGCGTGATCTCCAGCTCGCGTGAGCCCGTGACGGCGTCGTCGAAGAACAGTTCGTAGAAGTCGCCGAGGCGAAAGAAGAGCAGCGTGCCCGGATGCTGGCGCTTCAATTCGTGATACTGGCGCAGCATAGGCGTCTGTGTGGACATATCGTTTTCGATTCTGGTGGCTTAAGAAATAAGCGGGGTGGCTACTCGTCAAGATTCGAAACGAAAGCCTACACAAAGACGGACGAGCAAGGCAAGCCATCCGGCGTCATGATGCACCGGAGGGCGTACCTTTCACCAGACAGCCGGGCGAAAGCGTTAGTATTAGAAAGCTCCAAAGGAAGGGAGTCGAGCGGATAATTATTGCCTTGCCGAAGTCCTCAAACTCAACGCACAAGGCAACATGAAAATCATGAGATATTGATAACTAAGAATTATCAATGTATGAGAAGATACCCAACGCGTTGTCGGTATCGCGTATTATCCTTGCTATTCTTGTAATTTTAATTTCAGCACACCTTGAACCCTTAAACTACATAGTCACAATAAGTATCTTAGCCCTGGCGATGGTTACGGATGCGCTGGACGGTTATCTTGCCCGCCGTTGGGGGACTACAAGCGACCTGGGATACGTTCTGGACACAATGGGGGACCGCGCTATCCACCTCGCCTTAGTGCTCGTCTTCTTGGTCCGATATTCCTTTCACCCACTGTTCGTGTGGCTTCTCCTCTTCCGCGACATTGGAATCTATGCCGTCCGGGTGCTGACTAAGGACTGGTTGGATAAGTCGCGTCAGATGCGCCCGGTTTTTCTTTTTCATACTACGTGTTTACGTATATGGCTCGGCTCGTTTCTAATCCGTGATGGCTTTCGTGTATTCATGCGTTCGGACGTGCTTAACACGTTTGCCTTTGAAGCAGCGCAGATAACGCTTCTTTGTATCACGATCGTCGTATCCTATTACGGCCTGTTCCATAGCTTTAGTTGGCTGGTAGATCGCGATCACCACGTCGATTAATAATTCTCACACCGTAAAATAGTTGATTAAGGCGAGAGCCGCTGGCGCAAACCGAATAACGTTTACTGTTACCAAAGCACCAGTGGCATAAGGGTATGTATGGACTTCAACAAGATAATTGCGGAACGCCAGTAAATCACTTGGGAAGCGCCCGCCCTTCTGCAAAGAAGACACGAACTGCTGATTCAGCCGAACGGTCATCTCTTCGATACACTCACGTTTTTTTTTAGCGACTGTCTTGTGAATGTAGTAAACGGCGGCCACACTTTGCGCAACCGCAAGGAGAGAGCACGCTATAAGCGACGCCGTCATAGCCAGGTATGTTTGGCGATGTGTCATGTACATCGCATAGGTCACAGCGAAGAAATTGGCATAAATGCCAAGAATCATTAGATTAATGTTCCCAAATTTTGAAGTACCTCCGCAGTTATCTTCGTGGAATAGGTCAATGCGAAGAATCTTATGCCGATTTAAGAACTTTAGAATGCTAATCATAGAGACCGTTATGTGCAGCGCGACGAAAATTGCGACGGAGTACACTAACGAAAAAAAGAGAAGGCTGTAGACCTTGGCGGTATAGAAGCCGAATCTGTGAGTAGATGCGTCAAAGACGTCATGGTGATAGGTCTCGAATGGGGATGTTGTCTTAATAACATTAACCAGCCACCAGAAGAGCAATATGACAACTATAAAAACCAATATCCATACAGACCTTGAACGCAGTGAGAGACTCCGGATGTGCCTCTGCACTAACTTATCTACGCGGGTGCGCAACTCGCTTGTTAGATCGACACAGTAGTTATCAATGTTTCTGATTGCGTTGAGGAAGGTGTCCAGAAGATGCAACGTTAGAAAAAAGATCACAGGGGTTGTAACGAAGATCACCCAATAACCGTAATGCTGGGTCAGCCCCTTTCCCTGATCTTGCATCCTCAGCGTGCCGTCGATCCAGCAGGCGACCAGGATAAAAACGGGGAAAAGACTGATGACCAAACATGCGCGCCGGTAGAAGCGCGAGCGAATGAAGGTATTTCGAAAGTACCTCGGTTCCGCCGACTTTCCTTTAATACCGATAATCCTCATACATTGATAATTCTTAGTTATCCAAATGTAATCAATTAGCCATAGATTTTGCCTGATTCGCAAAACCTCTTTCCCATGATTGATGGTTTCTAGGGATTATCTCCATCTTACATGAGGACGCGGGTGCTCGCTTCAATTAGGGCTGAGGGAGCGGCCAGGATTATACAGTGAGTGCCCGTTACTTGAAATCGAAATCTTACGCCGTTAAACTCCTCCGAGATTTTCGCGTCCCACCCTCTTTCAAAGCTCACAGGAAGCTTTTCCATCCTAAAGAAGAATTGCCGATGTCTGTTATTGGCTCATAACGTATGCATCTGAATCAAGCGTGCGCAAAGTTTGTCAGCGGATATTTTTCTACTAACGATCGGTCGGAGAAGACCAAAGCCGCGTACTGCTCGGACCTGGCACAATTCAACGAATTCGCCGGCGAATG
>DATEMM010000463.1:0-8484 GCA_035275605.1 Pyrinomonadaceae bacterium | reverse complement strand
TAGTTGCGCGGGATGATGGTCTGCCCGGTCTTCGGGTTGATGTCGAAGTTGCCCCAGGGCGTGACCCTCAGGTCGCACGTCCGCGGGTCAACGCCCGCCGGGCAGGCCGGCGTCTGCGCGTCCGCGAAGGCCGGACGCTCGCGGAAAATGCGGTCGCCGTTGGTGTCAAAGCCTGTCGTGATGTTGAAGAACTGCCCCGTGCGCGCAATGATGAACGGATTCAAAGCGAGCTTGAGTTTCGGGACGCCGATTGTGCCACCCAGGAAGAAATTGTGCTTCGGGATGAAAGGAATCCGCCCGATGTCTGCGTTAAGGTCATAACTGTTCGACGGGAAGCAGCCTCCCTGGATGTTGAAGACGCAATCCGTGTTGCTCTCGGTCTTGGCCGTGAAGTAGCTGGCGAAGATGGTCAGCGCCGGGTTGAGCTGCGTCCTCAGGCCCGCCTGGAACTGCGTCATGTTGAAGTACCCGGCGGACTCCCACTGGAAGACGTTGCCGAGCGTGGGGTCGGGCCGCACCGTCGGCGTGCCGGGCAGCGGCGCATTGATGTCGCGGAAGACCAGGTTGTTCCTCTGCCGGATCGAGACCAGGAGCGCGAACACGGTGATGTTGTACGGTAACTGCTTCTCGGCGTTGATCGCACTGATCATCGTGTAAGGAGCTTGCAGGTCTTCGGAGACGCGGTTGATAACCTGCGGTTGATCCAGGCCCGTCAGCGTATCAAGCGTCGGGACGTTCGTCACAGACCCGTCAGCACCAAAGACCGCCGAGCCAAGGATGCTCGGGTCAACGATATTGAAGCGCTGCTGATTGATGCCGTTGAAGCGGTTGGCCGCCAGCGTGTTGGTCTCCGTGAAGCGGTCGAAGAAGATTCCGAAGCCGCCGCGGACGACGAACTTGGGCTGGCCCGCACCGAACTGCCCGAGCGTGCCCGTGGAAGTTCCGCCCGGAGCCCAGGCGAAGAAGATGCGTGGCGCGAAATTGAGACCGCTGCTGATGTTGGTCTGGTTTTCGTAGCGCAGGCCAAGCGTCAGCGTCAGGTTCGGGCGCAGCCGCCACTCGTCCTGGAAGAACCCGCCAAAATCCACCTGGCTGACATCGGCCTCCGGGTCCCCGCCCGAGAGCGTGAACTGCGTCGGGCCGCCGCCGCGCGTAGCGATCTGCGCCGCGGTGAATCCTTGCTGCTGCAAGAGCACCGTGCGGCGGAAGCGCTCCAAGCTCGTGATGTTGACCAGGACCGGCTGACCGTTGGACAGGACGACGTTGTTGTTCGCGTCGAGCTGTGGGGCCAGTCCGCCGGCGAAGTTGAAGGTTCCGCCGAAGTTGTTACGCGAAACGTCCGTCAGCTTCACGCCGCGCACGCGCGCGCCGAAGCGGAAAACGTGATTCGGGAACCAGGTCGCCGTCCAGTAGTTCTGCAACTCCCAGCGGTTCTCCCTGCTGAACGAGAGGCCGACCTGTGCGCCGCCCGACGTGAAAGATTCCAGCACGTTGACGGCCGTCGCGGTGTTGGTGTCGTTCTGCTCGTTGGCGCTGCGGATGTACTGGAAGCGCGTCTCCATAATCACCTTCGGATTGAGCACGGCCGTTTCCGTAAGCTGGAAGGTGTGCTGCGAGCTCTCTGTATCGAAGGCGCGCGACGGCAGGTTGAAGCCGCTGACGCCGACGTTCTCAGTCTTGAAGCGCGAGTAGGTGTAGCGCGCCACCACGGTGTGATTCTGGTTGATCGCGTAGTCGAAGCGCGGGCTGAAGGTCAGCGAGCGCCGCGGCTGAAGAATCGTTTCGTTGAACCGGGTGCTGCTGAGCGTCGGGTCCAGGACGAGCGCGTTGACGACATCGTTGTCGTTAATCTCGCGGCGCTGGAAATCGAGGAAGAAGGACGATTTCTTGGACTGCACCGGGCCGCTCAGCGTGAATCCGTAGAGGCGCGACTGAAAACTGTCGCGCGTCGGAGCGAACGGGTTGCGCGCGTTCATGCTCTCGTCGTTGAAGTTGAAGTTCGCGCTGCCGCGCCAGCGGTCGTAGCCAGGGCGCGTCAGGATGTCTATGCGGCCAAAGCCCGGACGGTCGTTCTCCGCGTTGAGCGGATTCTGGCTGACGCGGACTTCGCGGATGGCTTCCTTCGGCGGGATGCGCCCGCCCGTGAAGCCGTCAATGTAAATCTGTCCGCCGTTTGGCCCAACCGAAGGGCCAGCCAGCGCCGACAGGGCGGCGGCCAAATCGTCCGGGTCGTCCGGCAAGGCGTCGAGGTCTTTGCCGCTGAGGACAATCGCGTTGGCGTTGCTCTCGGAGTCTGTGCCAATGCTGCGCTGGTCGCCGGAGACCGTGACCTTCTGCTCCTCAATCGTGACGCTCATCTTGATGTCGAGCGGCTCGCTGCGACCGGCCGTGACCTGAACGTCCGCGGCTTCATAAGGGGCGAAGCCGGTGGCCGAGGCGCGCACGGTGTAAGCGCCGGGCGCGAGGCCGTTGACGACGAAGTTGCCATCTTCATTCGTGACGGTGCTCTTCTCCGCGCCGCTCTGGCTGACGACCGTCACGGTCGCGCCGACAAGCGCGCCGCCGAGTTCATCCGAGACCTGCCCGCGCAGCGAGCCCGCCTGTTGCTGCTGCGCGAAACTCACGGAGAGCGAGAGGGCCAGCATGAGCGCGAGACCGAGGCCGCGCGTGACTACTTTTTTAATGAGATTCATGATAATCGCCTTCTTGAATTAGGTCGGAGACTGCCCGAATAAGGGCGAGCGAGTCTCCGAACGGGGAAACACACTAACTAAAACTCGCGACGGCTCACGGCCCGCCGATGCCTATGTTGATAGTGCCCAGGTTGGGCGGACGATTGGACGGGCCTCCCTGCCTCGCCTGTAACATGGCGAAGATAGGCTCAACGCCTGCGACGAGCGTGATGGCCGTCACGCGTGTCGGGTCCGCGCCAGTGGTGCTGGAGATGAGAACCATCTCGCCCGGCTTTAGCTCGGCCAGAGTCGCGGCCGGAAGATTGTCGATGATGCGTTGAATGTCGAAGCCTCCGCCGGGAGCGCCGCCTGGGCCGCCGGCTCCGGGTCCGCCCTGCGGAGCACCAGCGCCGCCAGGACCACCCGCGGGTCGCGCTCCGCCTGCCGGTGCGCCTGCCGCCGCCGGGCTGCCGGCTGGACGTGGGCCACCACCCTGCGGAGCAGCTCCACCGGGAGCCCCAGCGCCAGGCCCGCCAGGGCCGCCGCCCTGCATCATCATCTGCATGAACTCGGCCGGGACGCGCTTGAGCGTAGAGTCTTTGCGAACCACCACGGTGAGCGGCTGCTTGCTCTGTATGTCGTTGATCTTGATTTCGCCCGTCGCCGCGTCAACGGAAGTAACCGAGCCGCCGATGGTGCGGAAAGAGCCGGTTACAATCTCTTCGGGAGTGAAGCGCGCGCCGTCCGGGCTCTTGTCGCCTTTGCCGCGAAACTGGTCTCCGGTCTTCAAATCTTCGAACGAGCTCTTCTTCGCATCCGAGAACTTCACGGAGTCTGGCGCGTAGCGGCGCATCTTCACCTTGTCGTTGACGGGGACGATGACGGGCTTCGGCCCTTCGGCCGTGCGCGTCGTCACGGTGATCTCTTTGGTCTGGGCGTTGACGGATTCGATGATGCCGGAGAGTCCGCGCTGACGCCACTCTGCGCGCTCCTTGTCCTGCTTCTTCGCGATGTCCGATTGGCTGACGACGATGATCTGCTGGGCGGGCACGCTCTTGCGGTCATCCGAGACGTAGCCGCGCGCGTAGACGCCGTCGCCGACCGCGATGTCTGTCATGGCGATCTTGATGGCCTTGCTGCGGTCCGTTTCGCCGACGGGCATGCGCTCGTATGTCGTCTTCGCGTTGAGATTGACCATGACGACCGAGCCTGCTTCCGTCTTGACGGTCATCTGACCGGCCGGAGCGTTAATCTCAGTGATCTTGCCGAAGACACGGGTCGCGGTGATGGCTGGATCACCGTTTTGCCCGAAAGCACTGGCCGCGCCCAAAGTGAGGGCGAGCAACGCGAGTGCAAAAACTACCAAAGCCTTTTTCATTAAAATTCCCTCGCTTCTTAATAAGGAAACACTGCGCACGAGCAGCATGTGACAAAGATTTCCGGTTGGCCAAGACCTACAGCCGCTAATATAAAAACGCGCGACCAGTTGCTTTATTACGCACCAATTACAGTTAAGGTTCAGATTTTTCCCGCCCCGACAAAGCGCACCACTGCACTCGCTAAAAGGCGGTTAGAATTCAACCGTTATAGGGAGATTGAGGACTCTCGGCGTGAAAGTTCCAAAATCTGGGGGAAGTCGCGCAGCATCCGTCGAGTTTTAGCCCAAAAACCGTCTAAAAAAAGACCGCCCAAGGGCTTTCCTGTCGCGGACAACCTTAGACGCAGTAAAAGCGCATTTCGTCTCCTGCCGACCCTGAATTTTTTGGGAAAATTTGCAGAATTTCGCGGCTCGGGCCTGAACGCTTTACGGACGCTTCCAGCCGACGCGGTAGCGCGCCGTCAGCGCCAGCCCGAGGCTCGCCACCAGGAGGCCCGCGCCGACGAGCGGCCAGACGTAAGGTAAGGAAAGGAGCGCGGCCCAGAAGACGGCCCCCGTGAGAAGGGCAATGGATTCGGAGCGACACTTTTCCGCGAAGAGTTTGCGCTGTAACCACTGGCCCGTGGCCGCCTGAATCGCGACGCGCCCGAAGAGGTAGGCCAGAAGCAGCAGAATCAGCGCCATCAGCCCGACCAGCGCGCCAATGACCGTCGGCAGGACGCTGACGCCCGCGACCACGCCGAAAGTCATCAGGAGGGAGCCGACGAAACCTATGACGGCGACGCGCACGTTCGTCAACTGCAAGCGCGTCACGGCGCGGCTGATAGCGCCGGGGGTCGCGGCCGTCAACGCCAGCGACGCGATGAACCAGAAGAGCACGGCCAGCACGCGACTGCCCAGGTAGGCCACAGACCACTGCGGCGTCAGGAGACTCACGGGATTGCGCATGACGTTGCGCAACTCCTGCTCGAAGCCTGCGAAGACGACAGTCGTGCTAGCAGGGTTGCGGCCCTGCGCGTTTCCGTCGTGACGGTACGCGCCGCCGATGACTATCACCTCGCCGCCGATGCGCGCGCCCTCGCGCTGCACGATTGACCCGCCGATTGTCGCCACATCTCCCTCGACCACGCCCTCGACGATAACGTCTCCACCGAAGGCCATCACGCCGTGCGTGACCTCGCCGCGCACGACGACCGATTGCCCCCACCCGAAGACGTCGTGCTCCCTCAAGCCTTCGACGACGAGCGGGGCGCGATCATCCGGCAGCAGCCCGTCGGCCGTCTGCGCCTGGATGAGGGCGGCCATCGAGAGCAGCGCAAGAAGAATCAGCGATGCCCGCCCGGCAGCGCGGGCGAATCCAAAATCCGTAGACCTTTGAAGCGAGAGTTGACTCACAATAAAAAAAGGAGCGCACGTCCTTACTACTTAAGAAGAGCGTGCGCCTGCGGGTTCATTCTACGATTCGAGCGCGGTGATACCTGACGATCAATCGCGGGAGCATGAAGAGAGCCAGCGCCAAGAGGATTAAGACGGCGAGGCTCAGGCCGCGCGGGCTCTGCGAGAGCAGGTGCCCGCCGACGCCGCGCGAGATGACGGCCACGCCGGCCCCTGCGTCGTAAAGGACGTGCCCCAGGAAACCAAACAGCGCCGTGCCCGCTTTCCAGATGCCGCGCAAGGGGGCGAGCACAGATTCGCTTAAGGTAGCGCCGCCGAGCAGCGCGAAAGAGATGGCCGCGAGCACGGCGCACAGGCGCAAGGCCCGCCGTCGCTCAGCGGAGTCGCGCACGCCGCTCATGTCCGACTGCGCGCGTGCGGCCACGATTGCGGCAAAATTTTTCGGCAGCTCCAGGTGCGGCTCATCCGCCAGCGCAAACTCCAGCTCGACAAGCAGCCGACGCTCGACCTCCAGGTCCGCGACACACCGTGGGCAGTCCTGAAGATGCAGCTCAAGCCGCGCACACGCCGAAACGTCAAGCTCGCCCTCCAGGTAGGCGGCCAGGTCTTCTGTGCGACAGATTGAGTTATATGTGTTCGCGGCCAACATGTGCTCTTGCGGATTCAGACCCCTGTGATTCCTCTCTGGACGAATTGCTGGCGCATCACCTCGCGCGCGCGGAAGAGACGATTCTTGACTGTGCCAAGCGGCAGGCCGGTGACTTCCGCTATCTCGTCGTAGCTCAGGTCGTGCGAGTGGCGCAGGATGACCAGTTCCCTGTAAGCCGAGGGGAGAGCGCGGACTACCTGCTCGACCTCTGCGCGCCTTTCGGCCCGCTCGCTCTCCTGCTCGGGCGAGAGGCGGCGGCTCTCGACCGGCAAGTCGTACTGCTCGCCCTCGAACTCGCCCGTCAGCGACTGCCCGCGGTTGACGGTCCGGCGCAGGTGGTCTACGGCGGAGTTGTGAGCGATCTTGTAAATCCAGGTCGAGAACTTGAACTCCGAGCGGTAGCGGCGCAAAGAGTTGTAGACCTTGATGAAGACCTCCTGCGTCAGGTCTAGTGCGGCCTCGTAATCGCCGACCATGCGGTAGACGTAGGCGGCGATGGGTCGCTGGTAGCGGCGCACCAGTTCCTCGAACCCGTCCTCGCGCCCGGCGACGGCGCGCGTCACCAGGTCTGGGTCGGCGAAGGCCGAGAGATTACTGAAAGCTACGGCGGGGGATGCAGTCATGCTCATGATGCCCTGGTTTTACGACGCGGAAACCGGGAAAGTTTCAAAAGGGCAGTGGACAGTGGTCAGTGGTCGGTGGTCAGTGATTGAACCTCGGTGAGCTTGACCTCTGACAGGTAATATTCAACGTTCGGCACACAGGCTTTAACTGACCACCGGCCACTGACCACTGTCCACTGCTTTCACCATGCCATCGTGGCGAGGCCGGCGGGCGCGGCGATGGCGTCGAAGCTTAGTTCGGACGAAGGAAGCGCGAGGCCGACTTCGACGGGACCGAGGGCACGCAAGTGGACTTCGAGGGTCTCGTTGACGATCTCGCTGACGTGCGCTTTGTCGAAACCTTCGCCGACGACGAGCAGGCGCTCCAGCGCCGGAATGGGCGCGCCGCCGTCCGCCGAGAGGATGCGGTCACGGTAAAAGAGCAGGAGGCGGTAGAGCTCGTCGTCGCGGTCTTCCGGCTCGCACGTCACAGAGCGCGCGATGACAGGCTGTTTGTCGCGCAGCAGGAGCGCCGTGAAGCCTTCCGCGTGCGAGCTGATGAGCAGGCGGTCGCCCGGCGCGCCGTCCGCAGTAATCCAGCGCGACTCTCCCTGGTGGCGCGGGAGAATCAGGCCGGCGCGCCAGCCTAGCGACTCAAAGACGCTCTCGTATTCTGCCAGGATGAAGGTGCGCACGCCGACGGCCAGGTAGCGCTGGCGGCCCTGCGCGTCCGGTTGGAGCCGCTCGCGCGTGACGCGCAACTCTTCGGAGGCCGCGCCGAAGCTGCGCTCATATTTCCAACGCAGGATTTCTTCCAACTCGGCGCGAGAGGCGGGCTCGCTCTCCAAGGTCAGGACGGCGGCGCGCGTCGCGGCCTCCGGCAAAGCGACGGACCACTTGCGCTGCTTGCCCAGCCCTGCGCTCAACGCCACCTCGGACAGGATCAGCATGAGCGCGTTCGTGTCCGAGATGTTCGGCTCGTCGAAGCCAGGGGTGATGAGTCCCTGGGAGAGGGTGGCGGTCGCGGCCCGCTTGATTAAATAGTTGTCGCGGCCCTTGCGGTCCAAATGAACGACTGTCGCGTGGCCGCTCTCAAGACCGAGCGCGGCGGACGGGAAGCGTGGTCGGACGAGTTTGCTGAGAAACATAAGATGATTTTAGATTTTTGCTTTGCGATTTTTGATTGGATAAGGATAAGAACTTAATCTCTTAAATTTTTAATCCGCTTCCAATCAAAAATCTAAAATCGCAAATCAAAAATTCGTTACCATTCGCTGTAGGGCGTGCCTTCCGTCGAAAGGTCTGGCGAGGCGCTGTGAACGTCCGTGATGCCCTGTTCGCCGCTGAGCGAGTTCGGGTCCTCGCCCGTCGCAATCGACCAGTCCCGCTCGTTCGTCATGGGGTCGGGCGGAATCTCGCGCAGATATCCGGCGGTGACTAAATCTTCCAGCGACGGCGGCAGCTTGCCCTTGTCCGCCGCGTACAGGTCAATCGCCTTGCGCAACTGGTAGAGGTTATCGCGCAACACCGTCTCGCGCGCGTGCGTCACGCTCTTCTGGTACTGCGGCATCGCGATGACCGCCAGAATCACTATGATCGAGATGACGATCATCAATTCGAGTAGCGTAAATCCCCTGGAAAGAGTGGTCAGTGGTCGGTGGCCGGTGGTCAGTGAGACCGGCGGTCGCTCAGCCTCAGTTGCAGGGCACAAACCTACGTTACCAGCCGCCCTGACTGGCCACTGACCACTGACTACTGAACACTGCTCTTTACCAATCACTGTATTTA
>DATEMM010000462.1:0-15009 GCA_035275605.1 Pyrinomonadaceae bacterium | reverse complement strand
GTCGCCCCTACGGGGCTCATCTTTTATCTCATCGTATTCCCAGGGCTAAAGCCCTGGGCTAAAATCTTTCGCCCCTGACGGGGCTGTTGACTGCTCACTCTCACTACTCACTTTTTACTCATCACTGTTCTTATGACTTGTCACCCGTCGCTCGTCTAGGGTAGGTTTGAGGCTATGGCAACGGCACTGCGCGTTGAGAACGTCTCCAAGCAGTATCGCATCTACGAGCACCCTGGCGACCGTCTGAAAGAGTCGCTGACGCGCGGGCGCTGGAAGCGGCACCGCGAGTTCTGGGCGCTGAGCGATCTGAGTTTCGAGATCGAAGCGGGCACGACGACCGGCATCATCGGCCCCAACGGCTCCGGCAAATCCACCCTGCTCCAGATCATCACCGGCACGCTTGAGCCGACGCACGGCATCGTCTACCACGAGGGTAGAATCGCCGCGCTGCTCGAACTCGGCGCGGGCTTCAACCCGGAGTTCACAGGTCTTGAGAACATCTACCTGAACGCCGCGCTGATGGGCTTTTCCAGGAGAGAGACGGAAGAGCGACTGCCCGAGATCGAGCGGTTCGCGGAGATCGGAGACTTTCTGCAACAGCCCGTCAAGACCTATTCGAGCGGCATGTACATACGCCTGGCCTTCGCCATCGCCGTCAGCGCCGACCCGCAAATCCTGATCGTGGATGAAGCCCTCTCGGTCGGAGACGCAGTGTTCCAGCATCGCTGCCTGCGGCGCATCAAGGAGATGCAGGAATCCGGCGCGACCATTCTCTTCGTCTCGCACGACCCGCAGGCCGTGCGCGCTCTCTGCACGCGCGCCATCCTGCTCAACAACGGGCGTATGGTCGCCGACGGTAAACCGCCCGGCGTCCTCAACCGCTACCAGAAACTTATCATGTCGCGCGAGGCCGCCTACGAGGCCGCGGCGTTGAGTACTGCCGCCCAGGACGCTGGCGAGCCAGACGACCTTTCATTGCTGGAGGCGGACTTCAAGCCGCTCAGCTACACCTATCGCCACGGCGACAGGACGGCTGAGATTTTGAGCGTCGAGCTGCTGGACGCCGCGCGCCGCGCAATCGAGCTGGTCGAGACGGGCGAGCCCGTCCTGGTCAGAGTTCGCGCCCGGCTAAATCGTGATGTGGACAATCCCGTCTGCGGCTTTCTGATTCGCAACCGCCACGGCATACACGTCTACGGGACGAACACGGAGTTACAGCAGGCGGACATTGGCCCAATCCGCGCCGGAGAGATTATCGAGGCGACTTTCTCGTTCAACTGCTGGCTGGGGACGGGCGAGTTCTCCATCACGGCGGCCATCCACAGCAGCGGCGCTGTCAGCTTCGACTGGCTCGACGACGTGGTCTTCTTTCGCGTGATGAGCGCGATCCCGATAGAGGGCACGGCCAATCTCAACGCCGAAGTGACGACGCGGCGGCTGGCGATTCGCCCGGACCGCGTGGGCGCGAATCTGTAGAATAATTTTTTCGGCACTTGATTTAAGTTTTACAACTACCGCTTAGCCTGATGATCGAAGCCACCGATTCAGAGATCGACGTCGCGCAGTTGATGACGGAGATACGCGAGGCCGTCGCCAGGCGCGAGGCCACGGGCCAGAGGTCCCTGGGCGGCGCGGCCCTGGAGGTCTACGAAATCCTCACCTCTCTCGAAGAATCGCAGACCGCCGAACTTGGCGAGCTTCCTCCGCTCAGGCTGCAACCGGACTTCGTCCCGAGCGAGGACGACCATTATCACATCAACTACCTCTTGCAGTATCACGACCACACCTTCATCTGGAACGCCTACCGCGCGCTCTTGAAGCGCGAGCCGGACGAAGAAGGCTACAGGCAGTTTCTACAGGGCCTGCGCAGCGGGCGCATCAACAAGCTGGACGTGCTGGCGAGCCTGCGCTTTTCTCCCGAAGGTAAAGGCAAGAACGTCCGCGTGGAGGGCCTGACGAACAGGCCGCTGTTGAGGCGTCTCTACCGTGTGCCAATCTTCGGCTACCTGCTGGAGATGCTTGTCGGCGTGGCGCGCCTGCCCGCGATGATTCACAGCCAGCGGCAGTTCGAGGGGCACGCGCTCGCGCAGCAGGACCTCCTGGCCAATCACATCAACCAACTGAGCCGGACCAGCTTCGAGGTCGCGGACTCTTTTTCGCGTGAGTTGACGGAACTCTCCGAAGAGCAGAAGAAGTTCGCGGAGCTGGGGCACCAGCAGACCGTCGGCCTCTGGCGCGAGCAGCGAGAGATAATCAACCGGCTGGAGAAATTGAAGGCCGAGCTGGAGGCGCGACTGGCTGTCTTGCCGGAGACGCTGGCACAAAGCAGCGCGCAAACGCCTCGCAGGGAAACAGGCGGGACGACTGCGGGTGAGGCGCGCGGCCAATTGGATGAGCTCTTCGCCTCGTTCGCGGACGAGTTTCGCGGGAAGCCCGAAGAGGTCAAAGCGGGCTTGAAGTTTTACCTGCCGTTTCTCAAAGAGGCTGGAATCTCAGAGGGCGTTCTGGACGTGGGCTGCGGTCGCGGCGAATGGCTGGAGCTTTTGCAAGAGGAAGGAATAGCGGC
Organism: Pyrinomonadaceae bacterium; assembly: GCA_035275605.1. GTDB lineage: Bacteria > Acidobacteriota > Blastocatellia > Pyrinomonadales > Pyrinomonadaceae > QHXM01. The sequence goes on along the minus strand of DATEMM010000462.1, from coordinate 12,443 downwards.
GCGCGGCATCGAGACCAATCAAGTCCTGGTTGAGCGGGCGCGCGCGCGGGGCCTGGAAGTAATTGAAGGGGACGCGCTCGCGCACCTGCGCACCCTTCCACGTGAAAGCGTCAGCGCCGTGACAGGCTTTCACTTCATCGAGCACCTGCCGTTCGAAAGACTGGTCGAGCTGCTTGACGAGATAGCCAGGACTCTTCGCCCCGCGGGCCTGTTGATATTCGAGACGCCGAACCCTAAGAACCTGGTGGTCGGAGCCTGCAACTTCTACTCAGACCCGACCCATCTCAAACCGCTCTTTCCGGAGACCGTGCGCTTCGTCCTAGACAACCGCGGCTTCGAGGACGTGCGCATCCTCTATGTCAACCCGCCGGGCGGCAGTCCCTTCAAAGATGAAGACGAGGGCTCGCGTGCGCTCGATAGCTGGTTCTACAGCCCGCGCGACTTTGCAGTGATTGGCAGGAGAAGTTGAGCGCGACGGCTTAAAAGTCAGTGTAAATGTCTGAGGATTAAAACCTCGTTCGAAGGTGTGCATCTGGGCTATAATGCGCCCGCAAATCACTACATCAAACCGGAGTGAGGGCCATGACTGACGAAGAGCTGCGACAGAGGATGGAATTTATCGTTGAGCAGCAGGCTCAGCTAGTTGTAAATCAGCAGAAAGCTGAAGAGAGATTAATGAAATCCGAAGGTAGACAGGAGAAAACTGAGGAGAGACCCGCTCGCCTGGAGGATGCGATGAGCAATCTAGCCGAGTCTCAGGCGCGAATGTCGAGAGCACAAGAGCACATGAATGAAGTCGTCGTCGTGATGGCGGAAGCTCAGACGCGCACAGATGAGCGGCTGGATGCATTTATCGGCGCGCTTGAACGCTACATCAGCGAAGGTCGTAACGGAAATTCGGAATAAATCCAGCTCCTGCTATACTCACGCCCGCCCTCTAACTCCTGAGCCGAACATTTAACCCGTGGCGAATCTTCCTCTTCATCGCGTAGCCATCTTAACTTCCCATTTCTCCACCGGCGACGCCGTCAGCAACGACGTGGTGGGGATGTGCCATGCCTTTCTGAGGCGCGGCTACGAGGCGCGCATCTATGCTGGGGGCTGGGACGAGAGCGAGCACGAGGTCTTCCCCGTCACGGAAATCCGGCAGTTTCTCAGAGACCCTTCGGATTTGCTGATCTATCACTACTCGATTCAGTGGCCCCCTGGCCTGGAGCTTTTACACGACCCTGGATGCCGCACCGTCATCAAGTACCACAACGTCACGCCGCCGGAATTCTTCGTCGGCATCAGCGAATGGCACGAGGAGAAGTGCCGCATCGGGCGCGCGGAACTAAAGACCATCGCCGGCGCGGGCTGTCGTCTCTACCTGGCCGACTCTGAATACAATCGTCAGGACTTGCTGCATCAGGGCGTCGCCCCCGACAAATCTTTCGTCGTTCCGCCCTTCCACCACATTGACCGCCTGCGCGCCATCGAAGCCGATTTGAAAGTGCTGGACGAGTACAGGGACGGCAAGACCAACATCCTGATGGTCGGGCGCGTCGCGCCGAACAAGGGCCACCAGTATTTAATCGAAGCCTTCACGGCCTATCATCACGAATATAACCGCGACAGCCGCCTGCTCATCGTCGGCAAGGAAGAGCAGGCGTTCAAAGTCTACTCACGCCGCCTGCGCAACCTGGCCGCCCAGTTGCTCTCTGCCGAGGCGATCCTCTTTACGGGTGAGGCCACGGAGAGCGAGTTGAAAGCCTACTACCTGCTGGCCAGCGTCTTCGCCATGCCGAGCGAGCACGAAGGTTTCTGCGTGCCGCTCATCGAAGCCATGTCCATGAAAGTTCCGGTTGTGGCCTACAGTTCCAGCGCCATCCCCGCCACGGTCGGCGGCGCCGGACTGGTCTTCGAAGAGCGGAGCCCGCGCCTGATGGCCGGGGCCATCAACCGCCTGGTCACGGACGAAGCCATGACGTTCGCCCTCGGGATGAAAGGCTGGCGGCGCTACGAGCGCCACTTCACCAACCTTGAGATAGAGCGGGAGCTGTTCCGCAGCCTGAGCCACCTGGAGTAACGTTTGCTTGAGCCGTAACCGATGTCCAGAGTCGCCATCCTAACTCCCAGCATTACGACCGGAGACGCCGTCAGCAACGACGTTCTGGGGATGTACGACGTCCTCAGGCAGTCCGGGCACGAGACGCGGATTTACGCCGAAGGGTGGACGTTCGACAAACCGAAGGTCTGGCCCGCCCCCAGGATCAGGAGTTTTCTGAAAAGCCCCTCGGACCTACTTATCTATCACTACTCGCGTGGCTGGGATTTTGCGCTTGACCTCCTGCGAAAACCCAGCTACCGGACCGCCATCAAGTACCACAACGTCACGCCGCCCGAGTTCGCCGCCAGATTCAGCAAAGACTATGCGCGCATGTGCCAGGAAGGGCGCGACCAGCTCGCGGACATCGCGTCTGCCGGCTGCGACCTGTACATGTCCGCCTCCGCCTACAACGAGCGAGAGCTGCTCGACGAAGGTGTGCCGGAAGCCAGGAGCCTGGTCGTCCCGCCCTTTCATCACATAGACCGCCTGCACTCCGTCGAGCCGGACCCGAAAGTCGCTTACACCTACGCGGACGGCAGGACGAATCTCCTGATGGTCGGGCGCGTCTCGCCGAACAAAGGCCACCCGGCCCTGATCGAAGCCTTTGCCGCCTATCATCACGATTACAATCCCAACAGCCGCCTGATCATCGTCGGCAAAGGCGAGACGCGGCTCAAGACCTACGCCCTGCTGCTGGAAGAGATCGTCAGGCGCTTGAACCTGCGCGGGTCGGTCGTCTTCGCCGGTGAGGTCACGGACAGCGAGCTGAAGGCTTATTACTCCCTCGCAGATGTCTTTATGATTACGAGCGAGCACGAGGGTTTCTGCGTGCCGCTGGTGGAAGCCATGTCCATGAAGGTCCCGATTGTCGCCTACGGCTCGTCGGCCATCCCTGGCACAGTCGGCGGGGCAGGGTTAGTCTGGGCCGAGAAGAACCCGTATCTTCTGGCCGAATCCGTCCACAAGCTCGTCGAGGACAAAGCGGTCGGCGCGCGCCTGGGCGAGATGGGGTTGCGCCGCTACGAACAGCTCTTCACGAACGAGCGCATCCGGGCAAAGTTCGTGAGCGCCGTCGGCAGGCTCTTATGAAGAAGGTCGCCATCATTGTCCAGCGTTGTCACGAGAGCATCGTCGGGGGCTCCGAAGCCCTCGCCTGGCAGTACGCCATGCTCCTCAAAGACGCCTACGAAGTGGACGTGCTGACGACGACGGCGGTGGACGCAGCCTACTGGACGAACGTTCTGCCGTTGGGCCTGGAAGTTCGCGATGGCGTCAACATCCGGCGCTTTCACGTTGACATAGGTTATAGCGAGTACAGGACGGACCTCTGGACGCGCATGCTGCGGGATTTCGCGAAGTTCGGGACGGGTAATCGCGCCGATGCGGACGAAGAGGTGGCTGCGGACGACCGCAAGGCTCTGCCCTGGACTATTTCGTTCCAGGAAGAGCTCGTCCGTAACATCGGCCCGCACTCCATCTCTCTTTGCGATTACCTGCGCCGCAACTGGCCCAGCTATCGAACCATTATCTTCGTCACCTACCTTTACCCGACCGCTTACTTCGGACTGATGGAAGTCCCGAAGGGGCGCGCGCTCTTTGCGCCGACACTGCACGACGAGTTGCCTGCTTACCTTTCGGTCTACAAGCACGCGGCCCGTCACGCGCACTCAATCATCTGGCTGACGGACGCGGAGCGCCGGCTGGGCCAAACTCTCTGGGGGGAAGTGCCCGGACGCGTCGTCGCGATGGCGATTGACGCGAAGCTGCGCGAGCCCTTTTCACCTGACGCGCCCTACGTGCTTTACTGCGGGCGGATTGACCCGAACAAAGGGTGTGGCGAACTCTTCGATTACTTCATACGCTTCAAGGCTGAGAATCCTTCGCCGCTGCGCCTGGTGCTGACGGGCAAGGACGACATTCCTGTGCCAGACCACCCGGAAATAGATTTTCGCGGCTTCGTCTCCTCGGAGGAGAAATTCAGTTTGATGGCGGGCGCGCTCCTTTACATCATGCCTTCGAGCAAGGAGAGCTTTAGCATAGTGACCCTGGAGGCTATGTCGCAGCGCACGCCCGTGCTGGTGACGAGCGCTTCGGAAGTCCTCTCGGACCACGTCAGGCAGAGCGGCGGCGGGCGGATTTATCATAACTACGAGAGCTTTGCCGCCGAGCTTAACGAGATGCTCAACGACGAGAGTTTACGCGCGTGGATGGGCAAGCTGGGCAGGGAGTACGTCGTCTCCAGATACACGCCCGAGCGCGTCCGGCAATCGCTCCTGGATGCCGTCGAATCCTGCCCCGCGCCCGAAGAGGCCGCGCAGGTTATGCCACGACCCGAACCGCACCCGGCCCCGCCCGCTCCAAAGAAAAGAGCGCAGGAGCCGACGCCTGTGCCGCACTACGCGCCGCCGCTGCCCTTGCCTCGCGGCTGGGAACTGCATCAACTGCAAGCGCTCGTCTACAGCGTGCTGGTCGAGGACGCCCCGCCGGAAGAGATGAAGGCTTACGCCACGGCCGACTTCGAGCGCTTCATACACACGCTCGGCCTCATCCCGGACAGAGAGGGCCTGCGGATTCTGGAACTCGGAGCAAACCCCTACTTCACGACGGTGCTTCTGACGAAGTTCAGGGACGCCCGATTGCACCTGGCCAATTTCTTCGGCGGCCGGGACGCGGAAGGAACCCAGAAGGTTTTTGTCGGCGAGACGAATGAGACGTTTGCCTTCTCTTACAAGCAGTTCAACGCCGAGAGGGACCTGTTCCCTTACCCGGACGACACGTTCGACGTCGTCCTCTTCTGCGAAATCATCGAGCACCTCCTCTCGGACCCCGTCCACGCTCTTGTGGAGATCAGGCGCGTGCTGAAGCCGGGCGGCATTCTCATCCTGACTACGCCAAACGTCGCGCGCCTTGAGAACGCGCGCAAGGCTGTGGCCGGCGAGAACATCTACGACCCCTATTCCGGCTACGGGCCTTACGGCAGGCACAACCGCGAATACACGCAGCAAGACCTCTTCGAGCTACTCTCCGCGAACGGTTTTACCGTCGGCACGATGTTCACTGCGGACGTCAACGAACACGGTCATGAAGCGGGCGCACCCTTGAGCGACGTGCTTCCCATCTTAAAGCGTCGCCAGACGGACCTGGGCCAGTACATCTTCTGCCAGAGCACCGTGAACCGCGAGTCGAAGCGTTTGCCTGCCGTGCGCCCCGCGCGTTTATACCGCAGCATGCCTCAGGAACCGGATGCTGATGGCTGAACGAACGAACCTCTTTCGGAAGGCGCGCGCACGCCTCGCCCCGGCGTTCCCGCGCGCCTGGGCGGCCTTCAGGCGCAGGAGATTTCTCTGGCTCCTGGTCTTAATTGTCACACTGCTCTACTCGTCGCTCTCCATCCTGCGCCATCGTCACTTCACCTCGGGGGCCTACGACCTGGGGATTTTCGATCAGGTCATCTGGCAGTACAGCCAGTTTCGCGCTCCCTACAGCACCGTCCGCTCGAACCTTCTGACGGAAAATCTCCTCGGAGATCATTTCCATCCACTACTGGCCGCGCTCGCGCCCCTCTATTGGTTCGTGGACAGTGTCGAAGCGCTGCTCTTCATTCAGGCGCTGCTCTTCAGTATCGCCATCGTCCCCATCTTTCTCTTCGCGGAGAAGCGGCTGGGCCGTGTGGCCGCCTACCTGTTCGCCATCTCCTACGCCTTATTCTGGGGGATACAGAGGGCCGTGGAGTTCGACTTTCACGAGATTGCGCTCGCCGTCCCTCTCGTCGCGTTCAGCATTTATTTCATGGACGAGAAGAGGTGGCGGGCTTACTTCGTCTGCGCCGTCCTGCTTCTGCTGACGAAGGAGAACCTTTCGGTGACGGTCTTCTTCTTCGGCGTCTACCTGGTGGCGACCAGGCAGTTCAAGCAGGGGCTCATCAGCATGGGAGCCGGAATAGTCTGGTTCTTCGCCGCGGTCAAGCTGTTCATCCCCTTCTTCCTGGACCCGAGCACGACGCGCGTGGATCGTGCGAACAGCTACTATCGTTACTGGAGCTATAACCAGTTTGGGCCAAGCCCCTGGAGCGCACTGAAGACGATTATCGCCGACCCGCTGCTGGTCATCAGGACCCTCTTCTCGCCGGCCGTCAAGCTGCAAACTTACTGGCACATCTTCTACCCGTTCCTGTTCCTGGCCTTCTTCTCGCCGCTCTTCATTCTGGTGGTCCCGCTGATAGCCGAGCGCTTCCTTTCCGAAGGCGCGCATTTCTGGGGAATGGATTTTCACTACTCGGCCATCCTCGCTCCCGTAGTCGTCATGGCTTCCATCGACGGGCTCGCCAGGGTCTCGCGCCTGATGAAAAGAGTCAGGCCGGGTTATGTAATCATCCCGGCGAGCGCCCTTGTGCTGGCGTTCAATCTGTATTTACTCCCGCGGTTCCCGCTCTGGAATTTGACTTCTCCCGCGTACTGGCGACTGAGCGCGAGTGACCGCGTCGGCTACAAAGCAGTCTCCCTGATTCCGCCCGGCGCTTCGGTGGCGGCGCAGGGGCCGGTTACGCCGCACCTCTCGCACAGGCCAGCCATCTTCGTGCTGAACCCGCTGACCGTCATCCCGGACTCGGACTTCATAGTGGCGAGCGAGCGCCTCAACTCATTCCCCTTCCCAGTATTCGAGGACGTCAGGTATTACCTGGACGCGCAGGAGGCGCGCGGCTATCGGAAGATATTCGACGAGGAGGGCTGGGTCGTCCTCAAGCGAGAAGCTCTGACGGGAACGCCCGTCCCAATCTATAATGACGCCGCTTTCGTCGGGCAGGTTGTGCCAGCTTCTATGACGGCCGGGCAGAGTTACGACGTGCAGGTGACGTTGAGGAACACGGGGGTCAACCCGTGGACCGCCGCCAAGTATTACAGGCTGGCGCTTGTCACGCGGACGCGCGACTGGGGAATCGAGCGCGTCGAAGTGCCCGCAACCGTCACGGCCGGGTCAAACGTCACTTTCAATTTTCGCGTCACAGCTCCCCGGACGCCCGGCGCGTACCCGTTCCGCTGGGGCATGGTTCAGGAAGGAGTGGCCTTCTTCGGCGAAGATTCGCCGGAAGTCCTGATAAAGGTTGAGCCCCCTGCGGCCACGGCACAGTAAAGCATGGGGCCTGTGCCAGCCTGGAGGGGGACCGTGCGCGTTCTTTAAGTCAAGGGCGGCGATTAAGTATGTCTCTGGTCAATGCGAAAGTTAAAGCTTCGGCGCGACACTGCCTCCTCGTGGTGCTCTTTTACTCGCTCCTGTTCACGCTCTTCTTCTCGCCTGTACTCTTCTACGACTCGCTTCTTGCGCCCGGCGGTGGCCGCCTGGGCGACGGCCTGCTCTACCACCTGACCTACTTTCAATCCCCGAAACTCTTCTGGGACTCGCTGCTCGGGGCGGGCTTTCCGATGGCGGCGGACCCGCAGGTGATGGCCTGGTATCCGCCCTCTATGCTCCTTTCCCTGTTCCCTGGCACCTGGAATCTCTTCGTCGTCTCGGCCTACGTCATGGCGAGTTGCTTCACCTACGGCTACGTCTACGCGTTGACCGCGTCTAGACTGTCCGGCTTCGTCGGCGGCATCGTTTACGGCATGTGCGGTTTCATGCTGGCACACCTGGGGCACACGGCGATTATTCACGTGGCGGCGTGGGTGCCATTGATTATCTGGTCGCTGGAGATGCTGCGGCGAAAGTTCAGCGCCGCATGGCTGGCAATCAGCTGCGGGGCAGTGGCCTGCCTGGTTCTCGCAGGCCATTTGCAGATCGTCGCCTACGGCCTGCTGCTCGGTTCCTGTTACGCCGCCATACTGGGCTGGAAGGCTCCCGCCGGGCGCAGGAACTATTACCTCGTCTCGCTGCTGCTTTTTGTCCTGGGCCTGGGGCTGTCAGCCCTGCAAATCCTTCCGGCGGCGGAGCTGGCCGCGTCCAGCGACAGGACAGTGTTCGCCTTCGCGGATTTCGTCTCCTACTCTTTGCCGCTCAAACAATCAGCCGCGTTGCTTTACCCGGCGGCGTTCGGCGGGCTGGCACACTACGGAACGACGCCTTACTTCGGGGCCTGGAATTTAACGGAGCTTACGGGCTACGTGGGGCTGCTGCCGCTGATGCTGGCGGCCACAGGCTTCATCGCATCGCGGCGCGAAGCCGTCTCCCTCTTCTGGCTCTCAGCCGGGCTCGTTGCGTTTCTGCTGGCGCTGGGGGACCAGACGCCGCTGGCCTACCTCACCTATCACCTTCCCGTGGTCAATAAGTTTCGCGCGCCCGCGCGCCACTTCATCGAAATGGCGCTCGCCGTTAGCGTGCTCGCGGGAATAGGTACGCAGGCGATTCTAAGATTAAAGGTGTCAAAGCAACTGCTCGTGAAAATCGTCCTCGTGGGAGCCGCGCTCATGATCGGGGGGCTGCTTCTTCTGCTCCTCAATCACTCTGCCGAATTCGTAGTCCCGGAGGGCGGGACGGTTCGCCCCAACCTGCTCCCGTGGGCTAACCCCGCCGTGGCGACGCCTTTGATAATTTTCATCCTGACCGCTCTCGTCCTCCTCTACTGGCAGCGCGACCCCGCTTCCTCTGTGAGAAAGGCTGCGCTCCTCGTCGCGCTCACGCTCGACCTGGCGAGCTTTGGCTGGTTCTATAGCTGGCACGATTACGCGCCGCGCAAAAGTATCTTGAGCCCGCCCCTCCTGGCGGCCGATTACGGGAATCGGCTGCGCGCCACGCACCAGCGAATGCTGCCCGTGCGCGGCACGCTGGGGACGATTGACGAACTCCCGCCCAACATCTCCAGGCTCTGGGACGTGCCGAGCGCCGGCGGCTACGGCCCCTTGAGTCTTTCACGCATGAACCAGTTCCTCTCGCTTCGCGCGGACGCGAGCCTGGACCCCTCATGGAAAAATACAGACAACCAGAGCTTGAATCTGCTGGCGGTGCGCTACGTCTTTCTCCCCAGGGCCGCCCCCCTCAAGGACGAGCGCGGGGTCCAGTGGGACCCGGACGACATGAATCTATGGCTCGGCGCGGGCTGCGACCAGCCGGTCAGGAACTCCGTCAGGTTTGACCTCCCCGCGCCAATCCGCGCGACCTCTCTGGGCATAGTCAGTCGCCTGGCCTGCTCGCCCGGCATCCCCGAAGGAACGGAGGTCGTGCGCATCACCCTGCGCGACGCGGCTGGAAACGCGGAAACGAAGAGTATGCTCGCGGGTCGCGACACCTCGGAGTGGGCGTATGACTGCCGCACGGTTAAGCCCGAGATGAAACACGAACGGGCCGCCGTCTTCAGAAGCTTCGCCGCCGAGATGAAGAACGACCCGTGCCAGGGCCATTTCTACGTGACGACGCTCGGCCTTGAGGGAGAGAGAGAGGTCAGCAGCCTTGAGCTGAGCTGGACGGGACGGCCCGAGGCCATCTCGATTGAAAAGCTCACGCTAATTGACGCACTGGCACAGGAATCCGTCCCCCTCAGCCCCCTGGCGCTGGGCAGCAATAAGTGGCGCTATGTGACGGAAGCGGGCACTGCTCGCGTTTATGAGAACTTGCAGGCCAACCCGCGCGCATGGCTCGTCTTTGAGGCTCTGATCCTCACACCGGAGGAGATTCTAACGGCGATCAAGACGTCGCGGCTGCCTGACGGGCGCGTCTATGACCCCTTGCGGCAGGCCCTCATAGAAGACTCATCGCCCCTTTCCACGGCGGAGGCCGCCGACCCGGCGGCAACCGTAGAGGTCGCGCGAGTTTCCGACCGTTTGCTGGAGGTTCAGACGTCGAGCGCTTACCCCTCCCTGCTCGTGACGAGCGACGTCTATTATCCGAACTGGGAGGTGACCGTGGACGGAACTCCAGCCCGGCTTTTACGGGCCAATTATCTTCTCAGGGGCGTGCGCGTTCCCGCCGGGCGGCACGTCCTGAGGTTCGAATTCAGGCCGAAATCCTTCTACTTCGGGGCGGGCATCAGCCTCTTTTCGCTGGCGGCGCTGGCGGGTTTCCTGGCGCTCCGTCCCTCCCTGCGTAAGTCCCGTAAATCGCAATTATTAAGTTGACACCGAAGGAGGGAGCGACATAAACTAGAGCTTGCTTCGAGCGCGCTCGAATGCATCCTTAGAAGAGATGTTGGAAAGCCCTCCCTCATAAGAGTTGAGACACTCTTCCCGCTTATCGTTATGATTAGGAGCAACAAGATGAAGTTCGCCGTTATCCTTTTGCTGGTCGTCCTCACGGCCGTTACCGCTTTCGGGCAGAGCGCGCCGACGCTGAGAATCGTCACAGAGGACCCGAACCTTCCGTCCGACCTGTACTACGGGGACTTGAAGGTCAAGCCGCTGCGCCTGCGCCCTGGGACGAACCAGCGAATCACGATTGACGACAGCGACTTTTTCATCCAGCAGCACTACATAGACTTTCTGGGCCGCATGCCCGAGCCCGGCGGTTTTCAAGCCTGGATGGACATCCTGACCAAGTGCCCGCAGGGCAGCATCGCCTGCGACCGCGTCGAGGTCTCTTCGGCCTTCTACCGCTCGGAGGAGTTCCAGGCCAGGCGCTACTTCGTCTACCGCTTCTACTCGACGGCCTTTGCGCGCGTCCCGCTCTACGCGGAGTTCATTCCAGACGCGCGTCGCGTCAGCGGCTTCCAGAACGATCAGCAGTTGGAGGCGAGCAAGGTTGCTTTCATCAACGACTTCATGGCCCGCGCCGAGTTCAGGAACAAGTACGACGCGTTGACCGACCCGTCGGCTTACGTCAACGCGCTGGTCAACACGGCCGGAGTCACCCTGTCCAACAAGCAGCAGTTGATTGACGGCCTGACGGCCGGCACGATGAGCCGCGCGCAGGTCTTGCGCTCTATCGCAGAGAGTTCGCAGGTCTACAACAAGTATTACAACGAAGCCTTCGTCGTCATGCAGTATCACGGCTACCTGCGCCGCGACCCGGACATCTCCTACCTCCAGTGGATTCAGACGATGAACAGCAACGGCGGCGACTATCGCGTCATGATTAACGGCTTCGTCAACTCATTGGAATATCGCAACAGGTTCTAACTCGACAGCGTCACTCGTCTCCAAGCTAAAATGGAAAAGGCCGGCTTTCAATCAAAGCTGGCCTTTTTCAGTTTCCGCGAGTGCGCGCGGCATCTCATCCACACGTCCCACGTCAAGATTCATGCTCTCCTGTACGACGTAAAGGGGCCTGCGCTTCGTCTCGGCGTAGGTGCGCCCGACGTACTCGCCGAGGATGCCTATGCCGATGCTGTTGAGCCCGATCGCGGCCAGAAGCAGCACGATGATGGTGGTCACGCCCGGCGGCGGGGAGCCCGTGAACCAGAGCAGCGCATAGACGAAGGCGGCGACGATGGAGAGCGCTAGGATAAGAGTGCCCATCAGGGTGAAGAGCCTAAGCGGCCTTAAGGAAAAACTGGTGATGGCGTTGAAGGCGAAAAAGAGCAGGTGCGAAAACGGCGCTTTGCTCTCGCCTGCCTTCCTGGGCTCGCGCTCGTAACTGATGCCCGTCTGGCGAAAGCCCAGCCAGGAGATAAGACCGCGCATGTATCTGTTCTGCTCCGGGCAGCGCTCCAGCGCGTCTCTGACCTGCCGCGTGATGAGGCGGAAATCCCCTGCGTCGTTCGGAATCGGCACGTCGGAGAACCAGCCGATCAGGCGATAAGCTATCCTGACCGCCCGATTCCTCCAGGCAGCGTCGCCCGGACGAACGGTCCTCACCCCATAAACCACGTCGTAGCCTTCCAGCCACTTCTCTATGAACTTCGGAATCACAGCGGGCGGGTCCTGCAAATCGGAGTAGAGAACGATGATGGCTTCGCCCGCGGCGTAGTGATAGCCCGCCGTGATGGACATCTCGACGGTGAAGTTGCGGCTAAAGCGCAGGTACTTCCAGCGTGGATCGCGCGCGCAGATGGCTTTTACCAACTCGCCCGTCCGGTCCGTCGATCCGTTGTCTATGACGATGAATTCGAAACGATGCGGGAGCTTTTGAACGGCAGCGAGAAGCTCTCGTTCGAGGCGCGGGATGTTGCCCTCTTCGTTGAAAGCGGGAATGACGATTGAGATGAGGGCTTCGTGGCTCGCCATGTTATCGCTCATGTCCCCGCATTAAACTCAAACCAGATGACCTGCCAGTCTTCGTTCTCGAAGGTTTTAGTCGGCGTGTGCGTCCTCGTCACCTGCTCGTAGAACCAGCGCGAAGAAGTGTAGGGCGCTTCCCTTCTATTCTGAATCAGCCAGCCGCCCAGACGCGCGCGCTCTGCGAACCGCGCCATGTAGATTTGCCTGCGCTCTTCGGGCAGCGGGGCAAATAGTACGAAAGGCGTCGTAGGAAGCCAAGTCCTCTGAGAGGA